>NZ_JFGV01000021.1:0-72776 GCF_000612035.1 Photorhabdus aegyptia
GGTCAGGAAACACATCTAAAAAGCGGCGGTAAAATGGTGTTGGAAGCAGCGTCGGAAATTACTTTAAAAGTCGGCGGTCATTTTATACGGATAACCCCCGGCGGTATTCTAACTTCCCCGAATTTATCAGTCGGGCAAGGTTCTGCCGGTACTGGCCGTGGTTTGTCTCTACAACTGCCGGAAGGAGTCGCGCCTCTGCCGGGGGTTAAATTCCCTGCCAAACCGTTTTGTGCTGTGCTGGCTCAACAGGAAGCAAATTGGATTATTGATAATCCGGAGGATAAATGAACAAGTCAATAAATTGGCAACAGTGGCTGAGTATCCCTAACAAACCATCGGTTTTCTTTATGCTCAATTCACTCGCGGAACCTAACCCGGCGGCGCTCTTTTATAGCAACGACTGGGTAGAGCAGGCTTTCCCGCTATACAGCAATACACCGTTGGATCACATGCTGGCGCAAAGTCCCTGGCTGGTTCAACCCAAGTCAGGCTGTCTGTCAACGATAGCTCATCTGCTTGATAGTCATACTCTGAGTGATAACAGTTGGGGTTGGGCTTACCGCAGTGATCAATCATGGATACAGCAGCTTAATCATTGGCGTTCGCGCCAGCAGGTGATTTTACAAGAAAAACCGGTGATTTTTCGCAGTATGGACCCGCGTATCCTCAGTCAGTTATTACCGGCAATGATCGTCAGCGATTGGTCAGCATTTTTGACACCGGTGAGTGAGCTGATGATCGATATGCCCGAACCACAGATTTATTATCGGCCTGAAAATTGTGGTCAAGGAGGCAGTGAATTGCCCTTTACCTTGGGCAGTCATTTATTAGATGCCTGGCATCATTCCGATTACGCCCTTCAAGGGATGGCGTCCGCGATCAGTTATAATTGCTGGGAAAACCACGGTAAATTGGCTGAGAAACTGGATAAGCCAGAGGGACAATTAGTGGAACAAATTATCAATTGGTTAAAATACCGTTTAGCAAACGGGGATAATATTAGCAAACTTACCTGTGTCGATTATTTACAAACACTGGCTGACGACGCCCCGTCCCAAAGGTTTATTGAAAGCTGAGAGTTGATATCCTCCCCGCCCTAAAGCTGTCTTTCTTACACAAATCCCTTAGTCTATTCAAGGGATTTTTTTGGACTTTTGCTTGTATTGCTGATCTCAACAAAAAACAGTGATTGAGGTAACTTAAGACGTTTTCAGCCAACACCGAGCAATGGACAAAAGAGCTCTTTAAACATACTGAATTAAGCGATACGCGCCGTTCGAAACATCCGATTCAGATTGCCAATTCGCTGACTAACCACATAGGACTGTCTCTCGTGCAATCTTTGAAATCCCCTACCGATATTGAAGCAACTTCAAAAAACTGACTAAAGAGCAGCAAGCCATCCTATTATCAGCCAGTAAATTACCCGCTGTTATACCGAAGAGATGTGATATTGGCGCGCTGTTTCAACGGTCAGCTTAATGAGCATGCGGGAAAACTGATTAAGATCAGCTTCAGTTTTGAACCCCTTAGCCAATTCGGCGACGAGGGCTTTAAGCTTCTTTTCGTCCATAATTTACCTGTCTGCGTTGTTGTAAGAAATATACCAAGAACAGGCAATTACACAATTTAAATTAAAGCCTCATAATAATTACTGATTCCTATCTTTACTTTTTATACCGTTATTATTTATTTTAGTTTAATTTTGACGCCATTCTCTTTGTTCATTTTTCACTCAAGCCTAGGGTGCCTAATTTATATAATGATGTAATTTATTTTATTATTAATTCTTCATTATATTTATGTACCTATTATTGATTATTTTATTTTTCATCAACCAATTAAATTCCTTTTTAATCATGATGTTATATTTTTTCTAGAGTGGTTTTAATTTTACTCCAAATAAATCAAACACCCCTCATCAAAAAGATATTTAATTTTTATTTAGTTAAATTAATAGCTTATATAACTTATTATTTGCTAAAATTTGGATTTTTTATTGAATTTTATTGATTATTCTTTGATTTAATTCTGCGCCAGTGTAACTGTGAAATTTTATTGACGTTATTAATATGAATAGGTATTATCAATGCATATGATTATTGGTTGATTGCTCTTTTGTTAAGTGTTCTTCTTTCTATAACAAAGAGTACAGGAGTTTATGAACTTCATTGGAATACATAATCTTAAAAATAAAACATTTCTAATGATGGGAATTATATATTTCTTCATGACTTATAGTATTTTTTTATTTTAAAATACCCTAAGGTATCATTTTAACATTAACTACAAATTGGTGAAATATGATGAATAAATCAGAGATTTTTTTATTATTAAAAACATTTTGACGAAAGAATTAAATGTCAGTTCTCTTAATGACATAAGTTAATCAACATCATTACGTGATGAGCTTGGGCTAGATTCAATGACTACACTGACATTTTTAATGTCGCTAGAGGATAATGTTCCAAATTTTATGATTGATGCAAATACATTGGAAGCCAGCCATGTACAAAGTATTGGTTCTGTCTGTGATTATGTTTTAGAACGCCTAAATGGTGTATCATGACATGATTTACGTAAATCAAGTTTTCTGCGAAATAATGAATAAGAGATCTCTCAGAAAAGCTCCAAGAAACCGTTATTCCATATACCAGAAAGACTTGCATCGTATTTCTCAAGATGAATTAACTGATTCAACCTTATTAGAAGGTGATCAATACTCTTATACTGAATTAGGCGATTCTGTTCTTAAGAAAATGGAAAATTCTATTTTTTTAAGTGATGTTGATTTATCTATATTTGCCTATTGGACACCTGAGTTTGATCCGGATCATTCAGCTTTTGGTCCATATTTTATGGACCACTATAACCTTAAAGGATACTCATTCGACATTTGTGACAATGGAAGTTTGGTATCAACCACAGCTTTAGGTATTGCTGGAAATTATTTATCTAGTGGTAGTGCGAATAAAATATTATTGTTAGGAATGGAGCAAAATACTATTCCTCGTAATATTTCTAACGGATTTCCAATACCAGAGCGATCTTGTGCTATTGCAGCCTTACTCACAACGGAAAAAAGCCATGAGAACAAATGGATATTATTAAAAACAGGGCAGGTAAGTGAATGGGAATCAGCTGATGGTTTGGATGCCTTTGGCATGGTAAAAAATATACTGCATCAATTGCGGTTAGATGAAGAAAATACTGTATTATTAACAGAACGTACAGGTTATTTCTTTAAAAAAATACGTTTTCAAATGGAAGCGAAAGATAGGAAAAGCTCAATCAAATTTGCTTTCTTAAAACCTGAAGTTACAGGCATGAATACATTGTTACTTCTAGCGGATAAGACACTAACACCACTAAACAGAAGGAACATATTATTAGTAGAGCATGATATGGAAAGTTTAAGAATAGCATGGTCTGTCTTACAAAAAATTTAGGAATCTAATCATGTTTAATATCAGCTATCCATTCGAATCAAAGAAAGAACAACGTTTTCACTGGTTAATGGAACAATTAGCCCAAACAGTTTTCTCTACATCAAACCAGATTGTTGTGAGAAACGGGTTTGCTGTAGTTTCAGAAGAACAATGGAAAAATTCGGAATTGCGCTTTTTAGACGAAAAACAATATAGTTGGAAAGAAATAAATACTGTCACTATCCTTCCTGTCTGTAATAGTATGAAGCGATAGAGATTATTATTATGCAAATTGGAAGCAAAAGACGGTGATATTGCTTCACAAGAGATCGCGAAAAAATATGTCAACTATCAATGTGAAATGATACGAATGCAGCTTATTTGCATTGAACAATGGACATCAATTTTACTTGATCATACAGCCCAGCGTAAGGTTGGCAGTGTTTCTCTATTATCAATTTCTTCTATTCGTCTCCGTTTAGCGCAAGTTATACAGCGTCAATTATTATTATTTCAGTGTGTAGGAGATATAAAAGAAGAAATACCTTCACAGTTTACTGAACATGCGGCTGAAGAAATTGAAGAAATGGTTAATATCCTGACTAAAACAACGGGAGGAAGGGCCCTTCTACAGCAAGGATTGGTCGAAATGCAGCACATTTTTTCTGTTCTGAATCAAGTTTATCTGAGGGAATTCCATGATTAATTTTGACTATTTCATTGCCTGTACGCATTATGGAAAAAAATGGTTAGATTTAGCTCAACTATTTCGTTCTTTGTCTTTTAAGGTGCTAGATGATAACGATACTGTATTATCACATCTTGACGCACCGCTTTTCGACCAACTTTATATGGATCGCAGTAGTAGCTGTCTGGAAAGGACAAAAATGTATGAGGTGCTTACTTACGGAGACCCAAATGTCCTGCTGTCATGTCCAGGCCCATCTCTTTCCGGTATCATTGTACGAGAATTAGGCTCAACTGAACAACAAGACTATTTTTTTGAATATGTAGCTCAGCATAGAGCTCGTACCTGTATGGCAGTCACAGAGCCCAACAAAGGCTCTGATGCAGGAAATCCGTCTTCATTATTGAGTGATGATTTTGAACTTAACGCTGAAAAATGGCTAGTAGGTAATGGACACGATGCTACGATCGGAACAATGGTTGTCAGAACTGGAACGGGGCCATACAGTATCGGTGTAATTTTGTTGACACCTGAAACCCTCTCTCATCCTAATGTTTTTCGTCAGTTGCTACCTGTTGCTGGATTGCAAGGTGCTGGCTTAAGTCACTTATATTTTGACAAAGTTCCTATCTCTGAAGAGCATATTTTGGGTTTGCACCGTAGACCATTAGAGAGAGGGATGCACGCAGTGATAAAAACTTTTTATCGTATGAGGCCTTGTGTATGTGCTATGGCGTTAGGTAGTGCTCAAGCACTACTTGATTTTGCCATATCGCATATAAGAAATGTAAAAGCTAGAGAGCTCCACTCCTCCTTGCAAATTGAAATTGAAGCCATAAGAAATCTGAATTACCGTGCCGCCTCAAGAATAGATAATGATATATTGGATGGTGCTGCTGTTTCACTAGCCAAAGCTTGTTCTACCGAGTTTGTGGAAAAAGTTGTTCGTATCATGCCAAAGCTTGTGGGAACAGAGCTCTTTCTAACAGATATCTGGTTACAGAAGACAATTACTGACATTCAAGGATATGAATGGATGGAAGGAAGTCTGGATATGCAACGTCTAAATATTTTAGCTGGATCTATATAATTTATTAAACATAATAAATAAATTGGTAATTGATATGACAATGCAATCCATATTTCAGCCGAGACATTTTCAGCAATATCAGTGGTTGAAATTACTCAGTGATCTTTGGAATACCGGCATTACACTTTGGGGCACTATGGCAGTTTCTGCAGTTGCTGTGTTAATCAACATTAGCATCATTAGTCATAATTCACCTAATATGTTATATGTAATTGGATTATTCTTACCACTGAATTATATGATGATGTCCATCCATGAAGGATTGCGTGTACCTGCATTGCGGTATAGTTCACATTTAGGAAATACTAATTTTTCTCTACTAGGACAACGATTGTTATTGTTGTTTTTAGCTATGTTAGCATTGATGGCAATACTCATATTCAATGTATGGTATTTTCGAAGTGGCATTTTTTATTTGTTTCATATTGAATCTTCACAGCAAGATGAAGTAATGAATTTTATCATTCCTATGCTTTTCATTGGGATAATGATTGGTTTTGCCACATTAATTTTATCCACTTTATTTGGTCTTGGATTTAATCGTTGTGGAAGTTTGCTAGGAATATCAAGTACAATACTTAATATAGGTGCAACTTACTTAACTGAGATATATTTTCATCAGGGCTTACAAAGCCTGATTTGGGGAGCAATTTTTGGTAGCAGCTTTCTTATTTTAGCAGGAAGTATTTTACTCTATCGTCAAGGCGTGGTTATATCTTGTTTAGGAATACGTGTTCAAGTTTTTCAAGTAATAAAAGATATATTTACTATGGCTTTACCCGTAATGGGTAGTTTCTCCCTTGTTTTTATTTTTTTATTTTTCTTTAATTATCTGGTGTCTTTTTATAATGTTCATGAAATAGCAGGGTTTAGCATAGCTTTTCGTATACAGTCATTTGTTATTTTGCCTGCTATTGCCTTAGGAACAGCTATGGCAATTCACTATAATAATTCTTTATCTAAACAGAATTTTGTCAGATCTAACCAAGTATTTTTGATTGGTCTTAGTCTCACTGGTGTTATATATATATTTATTAGTGCTGCTGTATTCTTTTTGAAAGTTTGGTTAGTTAAGATTTTTACTTTAGATGAATTAATTACTGAGGCTGCTTTACGATATTTAAATTGTTTATCTCCATCTTATTTTAGCTTAGGCATAGTATTGGGATTAACGACAGCTTTAGAGCAAATTGGTCAAGGATTACGTGTACTACTTATCAATATTACTTTGTATTCTCTGGAGATTGGAATAGCTGCACTACTAGGATTAAAGCAAGAAGATGCTACGCGGTTGTATCTTACCATTGCTATTTTTAATTGGATTTCCGTGCTTTACACTTTTAGCATTTTTAATAAAAAAAGTGATTGCAATATTAAATACTCTTACGGTGATATACACTCTTAATTAATTTAATTGTCAGGATGATTACATGAATTATAATTTGGTTGAGATTATTAGAGACGCTGAAATGGCATATCCCCAAAAAACAGCTTTAATTTTCAACAATCAGAATTATACTTATAAAGATATATGGAGACGAATATGCGCTATTGCAGCAGGTATGAGGCTGGATGGATTACAGCAAGGAGACAAGGTAGTAATTTGTTTAGGAAATCATATAAACTCTATTGCTATATTTTTTGCTGCGCAAAAAATAGGGGCCTGCCCATCTATCATCGCATTTGATACACCAGAAGAAAAAATTAAATTTATTTTAGACAACAGTGGAGCGAGTTTTTTATTCACTTCTTCAAAGATTGCGGCGACATTACTAAAATATGATCATTTTTATTTCTCAAATATTAATTTGATTGTTGATAAAGTTGAGCATATATGTGCTGAAAATAACTTAATTAATCTTGATGATTTTATTTCCGATCCGATTTCTGAAGCTAATATCCCACTTCAGGCAATTAGTGTCGATTTAGCTTCTATTATTTATACTTCAGGTTCTACTGGTGAACCAAAAGGAGTTATGTTAAGTCACCAAAATATGATGGCGGCTACACGGTCTCTAGTAAATTATTTAGAGTACCGCCACAATGATACTATAATGGCAGTATTGCCAATTGCCTTTGATTACGGATTATATCAGATAATTTTAGCATTTTTTGTTGGGGGAACAGTGGTACTTGAGTCAAATAATACGCCGCCACCAGTAGTATTAAGGCATATTCAACAGTACCGTTGCACAATTATGCCTGGGCTATCATCACTGTATAGTTTACTTGATATTTATGCTAGTAAAGGTTCTTTTGATTTGAGTTCCATACGTCTTGTATCCAATACAGGTATGGCTTTGCGTAAGCAGCATGTGTCAATGATTAAAAGACTATTCCCTACAGCCAAAATATTTTCTATGTATGGACTAACAGAATGTAAACGTTGTACATATCTTCCTCCAGATGATCTAGACCGCAAACCAGATAGCGTGGGGATTGCTATCCCAAATACTCAAATTATGGTAGTAAATGATAATAATCAACCCTGTGCAGTAGGCGAAATTGGACAGTTATTAATTCGCGGAGAAACCGTAATGCAAGGATACTGGCGTAACTCTAAAGCAACAGAAAAAAGAATTGGCATACATCCTATCTATGGGGATCGTTGTCTATATTCTGGTGACTACGGTTGGTTAGATGAAGAGGGATATTTCTATTTCGCTGGTCGTATGGACGAAGTTGCAAAAGTCCGTGGTCGCAAGGTGATTTTCAGTGAAATTGAAAAAGTTTTATTTGGTCATGATTCTATTATAGAAGCCGCGGTTATTGTACATTCTGATGAAAAAAGTCCTGAAGATAATATTATTGCTTTTGTGGCAGCTCAGACACAAGAAAAACTATTAGAATCTGATTTGAAAAAATTTTGTTCTAACTTACTAGAATCATACCAAATACCTAATGTTTTTATACAACTGTCTCAATTACCCAAAAATGCAAATGGAAAGTTTGATAAACATCAACTGCGTCAAAGATATCAATCTATAGTTCAGGAGCAGTTCGCATGAAACATCATCATGTGATATTGGTATCTTGTGCTATTGTGGCAGTTATTTTTGCAGGAATTTCTATCAATTTGTTTGCTGTTCAGAGTTTTAATCATACTGAGAAAAAAGATATCAAAACACCTGTTGCACAAAAAGGGCCACAACCCGTTTTGGTTGAAACAGCACAGGTCACTTCAACGAATTGGCAAGATAGAAAGAGTGTTATTGCTACAGTTAAGTCAATACGCTATCTCCCTGTTCGAGCTGAAATATCTGGGACCATTTTGCAAATTGCACCTGCCGGAAAGCAGGTGCCAATCAATGGGGTATTGTATCATTTTGACGACCACGTTGAGCGTTTTCAGCTTAAGGAAAAAGAAGCTCATTTAGATATGGCCAAAAAAAATACCAAGCGTGCCGATTTGCTGGTGAATAAGGCAATTTCACAAGCTGCTCAACAAGCTGAACACGTTAACTTAGCTCATGCTGTCAGTGAAGTAGAAAAATTTAAAAATACATTGCGTAAAATGATGGTTACAGCCCCATTTGCTGGAGTTGTTAGTTTACATGATTTGACACCAGGACAGTTGATTCAAGAAGGCCAAACGTTATTTTCATTTTATGATCCAAATGATTTATATGTTGAATTTAGTGTCCCTGAAACTGATATTGGAACTCTGTCACCTGGTGTCCAGATTAATATAAATGATACTGTCGCTGGTTTTACTGGTATAGCTAACATTACATTGGTCAATACTGAAGTAAACCCTATCAACAGAACTCTAACATTACGGGCTAAATTGGAAAAAGGTAATTTTCGTCATGGCTCTAGCGTTCGGGTGACTTATCCTGCGAGTTCTCCTCAGATGACGCTAGTGATACCCAAAGTTGCTGTGCGTTATAGTGCCTATGGACAATCAGTATTTGTAGTAAAAGACAATCGAGTCCAGATTCGCTCTATTATTACTGGGGACGATAATAAGGGTATTGTTCAAGTAAGGAAAGGGCTAGAAAAAGGTGAATTAGTGGTGACCGCCGGGCAAATGCGTCTATACCCAGACGCTCCTATTCGTCAGGAAATCCACCAATGAAAATTATCGGTCTTTTTTTACGTCGTCCAATCATAGTAACAACATTCAGTGGTTTGTTGTTTATTGCTGGCTTGTTTTCTATAGGGTATCTACCAGTAGGCCTTTATCCAAGTGTAGATGCAGATGCAATTAGTGTCAGTACTTTTTATCCTGGTGCCTCGGCAGATCTAATAGATGGACGTATTACGTCAGAAGTATTATCGGCAATATCTGGAATTGATGATATTAACTACGTCACCAGCACTTCAGAAACTGGGAGTAGCAAGGTAGTATTGCATTTGGCAATTGGTAGCGATACTCAAAAAGTATTAACTAATATCATGGAACGAGTCAATACCATATCTCATTTCCCCGATGATATGGAGCCACCGCAAATCTCCCGCCAAGAAACGGAACGAATTCCTGATTTCGCATTATCATTTACTAGTGAAACAATGCAAGCTGCACAGGTATCGGATTTTTTGCACCGAGTTGTTAAACCACGCTTAGAATCTTTAAAAGGAGTGGGGAATGTAGAAATACTGGGTAGTGAATATGCAATGAGAATTTGGTTAGATCCAGAACGTATGGAACGCCACGGTGTAACCGCAATAGATATCAGTAAAAGTTTAAAATTGGAGAATGCTCAAGCAAATGGAGGCGCTTTACATGATAGTAAATTACGTTTTCAACTTGTGCCAGAAACAGGACTTTCAACAATAAGTGATTTTGCTAATTTATCTATTATGACTGCAACAAATATATCTCCAGTTCGTCTAAAGGATGTAGCTGACATTGAATTAGGAGGCAGTCAGCCGGAAATTAAATCTATTTTTAACGGTAAACCTGCCACAATAGTATTGATCAACTGGCAACAAGGTAGTAATCCCTTATTGGCTGCTGATGATATATATAAAACCATAGGAGAATTGAAATCCAGTTTTCCCTATGATTTACAGTCTAACGTGCTTATCGACAGTAGTGAATATATTGGCGGTGCGGTGCATGAAGTTTTCATCACTATTTTACTTACTTGCTGTGCTGTTACCCTAGTAATATTTTTGGGAGCAGGAACATTACGAGCTGTTGTGATCCCAGTTATTGCCATTCCACTCTCTTTGATTGGTGTGTGCTTAATTATTCATTTGTGTGGTTTTTCAATTAATACACTGACCTTGCTAGCAATGGTTCTAGCGACAGGGCTGGTAGTTGACGATGCTATAATTGTGTTAGACATAGCTCTGCATCGAATACGCATGGGAGACACTCCTTATCAAGCTGCATTAAAAGGAGGGAATGAAATTGCTATATCTCTAATAACCATGACCTTAACTCTAGCAATCGTATATTTGCCATTAGCATTTATTGGTGGAATTGTAGGCAAGTTATTTTCTGAATTTGCAGTGACTCTTGCTGGAGCTGTAATCATCTCTGGGATACTAGCACTTAGCCTAACTCCTGTCATGTGCGCACGTATGCTATCGACAAATCATCAACATTCACTGATGGTGAGACGAGTGGAAAAGATGTTTGCTAGCTTCCGCCGTAGTTATGAACGCGTTTTAATTCGAATAATGAAAACTGGAAATTTCCCACTATGGCTATGGGGAACTACGTTAGCTGGTGTAACCATTCTGTTCATTATATTACCTCACGCGCTAGCTCCCAAAGAAGATCAAGGTAGCCTAATGGTAATTGCAGAAGGCCCAAGTGTCATTGGAACAGACTATATTGAGCAACACACACCTACATTAGAGAATATTTATAGTACCTTGCCAGAAATAGCTAATTTTAACTATGTCATAGGCGTACCAAAAGACAATCAGCTGCTTTCATTTGTTCGATTAATTAATTGGTCCGAACGTCAACGTTCAACAATACAATTACAACCTGAACTGCAAAATATTTTAACTAAAATCCCAGCGCTACAGTCGGTAGTAATCTTGCCTTCTTCCTTGCCAGGTGTCGGAGGATTACCTTTCCAATTTGTGCTCAAACATGAAGATAAAGATTACGCTAATCTGGATGCGCTTAGTGATTTAATGCTACGTGAAATGCGTGCTAGTGGTATGTTTCTATTTTTGAAAAAAGATTTGAAATATGATACTCCGCAGATTCACATACGACTAGATCGTGAACAACTGGCGAAAGTAGGAATTTCCGCTTCAGATGTTGGTTATAGTATGAATTTGGCATACGCCAATACTAAACTACAACCTTTCATTTATGAAGGACGGACCTATAACGTCATCATGGCCTTGAAAAAAACTGAACGGGCTGCGATACAATCACTATTAGATCTACAAGTGCGAAGTTTAGATGGCAATCTTATCAGACTAGGAAGTCTGGTGACTCAGAATCCTGAAGTAGGTCCTGAATCTCTAAATACGTTCCAAAAACAGGCTGCTGTGACACTACAAGGTGTGTTAGCTCCGGGAGTAGGGCAATCAGAAGCAACAGAGTTTGCTCTTCAGCTACTCCACAATCTCAAGTCACAAGGAGTGTCATACGACCTATCAGGAGAAACACGACAAAGCAAAGAAGAAGGACAACGTTTACTAGTAACTTTTGCTATAGCATTAGTAGGTATTTATTGTCTATTAGCATTACAACTTACTAATTATCTGGGGCCACTCATTGTTTTACTGGGTAGCATTCCTTTTTCAGTACTAGGCGCATTACTAGCGTTATCTTGGTTTGATGTGCCACTTGATATGTTTACACAAGTTGGCATGCTGACTTTAGTTGGGTTGATCAGTAAGCAAGGAATTTTAATGGTGCAAGCCACTGATAACTTGCACAAAAAAGGTAGTATTAGTATTTACTACGCAACAGTGCGAGCTTCTGCGTCTCGCTTACGCGCAATTGTTCTAACTACACTGACTATGATATTGGGAGCCTTACCTCTTTTATTTGCCAGCGGGCCAGCAGCAGAATCCCGTTTTGAACTGGGTCTAGTGATTATCATGGGAATGTTAGTAGGTTCATGCCTCACCCTTTTCCTGCTGCCTTCGCTTTATATCTTTGTACATAAAAAAACGACTGGAGCTACATCGTGAGTCTAATAATCAATGACATTGGTGTTTATTTGCCAGAACAGAAAATTGGCTTGGAACAAGTTCCTATTGAACCCCAATTATCTGAAGATGCAATCAAGATATATCAGCGTTTTTATGGATTAAATCACATAGCTATCAGTAAGATATCTCTGGAAGAGATGATGTATCGTGCAGCTCAAGATACGCTGACACGTAATGGTATAACAATAGAATCTATTACTTTACTTATTCATGCGCATACTGCTTCAGAAACCTGGACTTATCCAAATAATTTGTTGTCGAGGTTGAACCGACGATTGGGACTGCGTAATGCGACTTGCTTTTCCATTCATTCGAATAACTGTGCTTCTAATCTTAATGGATTACAGGTAATTCAAAATCATCTAATTGGAAATAATAGTCAAGGTTATGCATTATTGCTGACCGCTGACCTAACTTTTAGCGGTATTCTACAACAAATTCCCAATACTACGTTGTGTGGCGACGCCGCTACAGCTTGCATAATTAGTCTGGGAGGTGACGGGGCCAAAATGAAAGCCTTAGAGCTTGATTACTATGGACAACATTCTAAAGGCTCCTGGCAAACTACCGAAGAACAAGCGCAATTTGAAACCAGCTATGCTGAACGCTTGGCTAATGTAATGGAACGTTGTTTAAAACAATCTAATTTGTCTTGGGAACATATCCGTTGGGTTTTCCCCCACAATGTTAACTTGATTTCATGGCGTGATGTAACCCAAAAAATTGCGTTACCTCTGAACAAAGTTTATTTGGATAAATTACCTGAATTGGGTCACTGTTTTGGGGCGGATATCTTTATCAATTGGAATTTTGCTAAAGATACACTGCGATTAGGAGATTATGTAATGGTTGCTACTGTAGGGTTAGGAGCAGTTTTTGGTGCTGCTATTTTTCAGTTGATTGAAGGGGATATTGAATCATGAAAGTTTTTCAACACTTAGGTGAATGGCTGTATGATTGCGCACTGAAATATGCAGATTACGAAGCGTTATCTATTGAGAATGATGTATACAGCTACCGTGAGCTACATGAGTTAGCATCCCTTCTGGCCCGGGGTTTCTCTCTTTCACAGGGAAAATATTGTGCTTTGCTTGGAAGAAGAAATATAGGAATCTTAGCAGGTGTTGTAGCCTCATTATGTTACGGTAAGACTTATTTACCATTAAACGAAAACGAGACTCCTGAGGGGCTGAGTTTATTATCTAAAATTACCGACTTTGATTTATTAGTGACTTGCGCTGAGGAACAAAACTTATTGCACGATTTGTTGAAACATATAGACAAACCGTTAGTAATAATTTTGTCAGATAGTAAACAGCGCCCGAATTGGTGTAATGATTATCCAAAACACTATTTTCTCTCACATGCTGATTTAGCCAGGATGCCTACCGCACAAATGAAAACGGATAATCCTGATGCATATTTGATGTTTACATCAGGTAGTACAGGTAATCCTAAAGGAGTTGAGGTTGCACATACTAATGTTACACGCTATGTATCCAATACCATAGCGCTGTATCAACCAACTTGCGCTGATCGTTTTTCTCAAATTTGTCCTCTGAGCTTTGATGTTTCCATCCATGATCTATTTGTTCCTTGGACTATTGGAGCATCGACTCATGTTTTTGATGCCAAAAACAGTTTAATGCTTGGAGGGTTTGTTCGAGATAAACATCTGACATTTTGGGCATCGGTGCCTTCTGTTATTCTATACTTTCAGCGCTTACGACAATTGGAACCTGGTTCTTTTCCTAATTTACGCCAATCGTTGTTTTGTGGAGAACCTTTGTTACAGAACATGGCTAAAAGCTGGCATATGGCTGCACCTGCATCACATATTGATAACATTTATGGGCCAACAGAAGCGACAGTTGCAGTTTGTGGTTATCGCTGGAGCCCTGAGTCGGCAATAACTAATGAATTGGTTGTTCCAATCGGGACTCCTTATCCTGGTACAAAGTTAAAGATTGGGCGTCAGCGTCAAAACGAAGGAGATGTAGAAGAAGGTGAATTATGGATTGGCGGTGAGCAGGTGGTTAGTGGTTACTTATCAAATAACGCTATGCAGGCTGATAACTTCGAATATGATGGTAATTGTTATTGGTATCGTACTGGAGACTGGGTTAAACGTGACAATGATGGGATATTTCATTTTTTAGGGCGCTGTGATGATCAACTGAAAGTCAATGGTCAGCGTTTGGAGCGTTTGGAAATTGAGTCAATGCTGAGTAAAGCAGTAGGAGTTGACGATATTGCGGTTATTGGCTGGCCTGTCATCTCAGGGAACTGTGTTGAAGGATTAGTGTTTTTTATTTCCTGGCATGAAAAATCCAATCCAGAGCTGCGTAAAATATGTCAGCAGTTTATGCCCCGAAGTATGTGGCCAACAAGATTAGTGATAGGGGCTATTCCTAAAAATCGTAATGGAAAAACAGACTATAAGCAATTAAAGGCAAAGCTTGCTGAAGGTAGAGTATCTTCTTAACGGTCTGGTACTTAACTTATGGAATAAAAATTTAATAAAAAAGTCAGTATCCATTAATTATATACTTTAAGATGCAGGTTTGATATGTAAGTTATTTATTTTAAATAATATAATTATGAGATTAGAAACCTGCATCTTCACTCTGAAAAGGTATAGAAAAAAGTAAAAATATTTCTTAATGGAATTAAATTTCCTCTATAGCGTAGAAAATATAAATAAAATGAATGAAGTCTATGATTTAATAAGAAAGTAATTGTATAAAATTGGTAAAAAAACATTAATGGAAAATTATTTTATTGAATGGAATTTGGTCACTTTACTAAGCAATGGTAATAAATTGGAGGTTTATTTAAATGCCAAACGGAATCAATGATATACTGCACATCATTGGTAGTGGAGTAATACATTACAATTGGCCATCTTCATTAGGGACTATTTCCGCTACTCTTTGGTATCCTGCATATGCTGAGAGTGGTATCATAAAGCGATACCGAAATATATTACATGCAAAATCGGAAGAAAATGCGATCCCTATGGGTACAAACTGGCCATTAATAATAATTTCTCATGGCTCAGGTGGTTCACGTTTTGATCAATCATACCTTGCCGAGTTTTTATCAACACAAGGTTTTGCTGTGTTAGCAGTGGATCATCAAGATATTCAGGATGCTAGGTATCGTTGGATGAATTTGACAACTAGACCTCGACGTTTAGTATACGCATATGATGCACTACTCTTAGAAACTTTAAGTGAGAGAATAAATTTTTCGCATCCATTAGTGATGGGCCATTCCGCTGGAGCGTATGATGCATTAGTGATGTGCGGTTGTCAGCCCTGTTTTGAACTGGAGCCAGAGTTTTCACCAGTACTAAATGAACTATCGTATTTTGAGGTTGAGCAATGTTTAGTTAAGGGTATTGGTGCTGTAATCTTACTGGCTCCAGCTTTGTCAAATTTGTTTCTTGCTAGTACCCTAAATGAAATGCTTTTACCTACTTTAATTTTATCCGGTGAAAGAGATACTATGAAGTTGATGGGGTCACCGGCTGATTACGCAATGCACTTGCCTTATGCTGAACATCATATCCTATTTGGAGCTGGTCACTACGCTTTTATTTATGAATTTTCTCCTTTATTAAAAGCATTAAATTCAGTCGTTAGCGGTGGTGATTACGTACCAAGAAAAGAGTTGCATTATAAAATAATGAACTATGTTTCAGCTTTTATAACACCATTTAACACAGAGGAAATTATATCTTTGCCAAGGGAGCCTATTCATGTTTGATCCTATTCATCACTACCGGCAGCATACTGAGGTAACATTATCGGCATCATATTCATCTCAGCTTGATGATTTACCTAATGATGTGGAGGAGTTAATTTCTATTGTGCAGAATTTATTGATTCACTATCAGACAGAAAAAGATAAACTTAATCCAGATATCATTTCTATGCGTAATACAGAAATAGATAGCCGCTGTGTTTCACTGATGCTAAAAAAACTTTTGTTACTTGATGACTCAGGTTTTTTAAATCCTCGGCCCCCAGAAAAACGTCTATTATCTACTTGTAGGGACTTTTCTGTTTTATTATGTTCCTTTATGCGACATAAAAATATTCCAGCAAGAGTCCGTTATGGATTTGCTCATTATCAGTATAGCGATGAATGTCCGATGCATGATCATACTTTAGTAGAATATTGGAACGGTACTAGATGGTTATATGCCGAAAGTCGATTAAATGTTTTTCCTAAGCCATTACTAAGTGTTAATCCATCAGATTTTCCTCAGCATTTATTCTTTAGTGGAGCAGAGATATGGAGACATATCCGACAGGGAACAATGAATGAACGTATTTTCAGTGGATATCGATTTGATGACGGATATGGGCAGTGGATAGTACGTAATTTATTCTTTTTAGACTTAGCTTCACTGGCTGGATACGAACCATTGATATGGGATAGTTGGGGAATATTGTTGGAAGAAGAGCCTGGAATGAGAGTGACGGATGTGCAACAACTAGACTTTTTGGATCGTATGGCATTGTTGGACCCTTGCTTACCAGATGAGTGTAATGAATTGATTACGTCTTTTAATAATTACAATGGATTGAGTTATCAAGGAAAAGTTCATAGTTTTAGCCCGGTATCCGGTGCTTATTGTGTCGATTTATATGCCAAATGGAGTAAATAATTCATATGATGACATTAGAGACACTTACTAGCTATGTACCTCAAAAGAAGCTTAAAGTTGAAAGGGAATACCAACGCTTAGGTTTAACCCAAAATGAAGCGCGGGTATTTAGCCGTATGTATGAATTAACTCATTGTCCGGTAGAAGAAGGCAGCGAAGAAGAAATGCTGCTAAAACCCTGCAAGGAATTGTTTCAACAAGTTCCCCACATTAAGCAAGAAGTTGTACTGCTGGTTTATGCTCATACGGGGACTATAAGTAGTGTGTGGGGTCAAAATATGGCTTCATCACTTGTTCGGCGTCTACAACTACCTAATGCTGTCGCTATAGGAACTAGCAGCAATAATTGTGTATCCATATTTTCCGCACTATCTTTAGCAAAACATTATTTACAGAATGCGCTTCCTAATAGTAAAGCTCTGATAGTAGTTGGGGAAATTGCTGACAGTTTTGAACTTAGAGTAGTTCCTAATGTAGCGGTAATCGGTGATGCCGCCGCCGCTGCTTTACTCTCTCTGAACGGTCAAGGTCCAAGCATCCTTGCATATTCTATACATACTTATCCAAGATATTCTCAAGGTATTTGGTTACCAACTAATTCTGATGCTTATCGAGATTTCACAGCGAATTATCAACTCAGATTACAATCTGTAATTCAAGATGTATTACAACAGGCTGATATTACGATAGATGAAATATCGTATATTATTCCACATAATGTGAATATTTTGATATGGCGTCAAGCAGCAAAGTTTATGAATATTCCTATAGAGAAGATATTTCTTAAAAATATTAGTGAAATAGCACATTGTTTTGGTGCCGATATGATCATTAATTTACATGCGCTAAAAAATAGTGGAGCATTACATTCAGGGGATAAAATTTTACTTATTTCTGCCGGAGTAGGTGGTCTATTTGGTGCATCTTTATTGCTTTATTCGTGATTAACTACTTCTGGATGTAAAAGCTGTAGGCTATAGTTAACTATATATGGATATATCCTTTGTTTTTTAATCAAATAAATGTATTTTTATTTCTATGTAAATAAATGGTAGGGTATGATTTTAAAAATACCAGAAATTAACTCTACTGGCGGATTAGACTTATAAGAATTTTATAATTCTGTTGATGGATTATATATACTAATGCTATCTTTTTCTAATGTAAGGTAAATTATGAATATAGAAAATAGAATGACACAGAAAAGTTTATCGATGAAAATCACAGAAACATTTTCCATTAAAGACGATTGTCTGGAAATAGGAGGAATACCATTAACCCGACTGGAAAATCAAATAGGACAGACTCCTTTTTTTGCCTATTCTAGAAAACATATTGACCGGCAAGTGCGTCTATTACGTAAACATTTGCCTGAAAAAATTAGTATTCATTATGCAATTAAAGCAAACCCTTTTGTACCACTTATTCACCACTTATCCCAAAAAATTGAAGGGTTTGATGTTGCATCTGCGAATGAAATGGCATTGGCGCTAAATACAGGGATTTCTCCTGAAGATATTAGTTTTGCAGGGCCGGGTAAAACAGATGCAGAATTAAAAAGAGCAATTTCCGCACAGGTATTGTTAAATGTCGAGTCGTTAAATGAGTTACGGCGAATTCAAATATTGTCTGAAAAACTTGGTTTGTGTGCACGTGTTTCTTTACGTATAAACCCTGATTATAATCTTAACTCCTCTGGCATGAAGATGGGAGGTGGACCACGCCAATTTGGTATGGATGTAGTTTATGTAGCTGATGCACTGATGTTTATACGTGATTGTCCAAATTCCCTAGTTTTTGAAGGATTTCAAATTTACCCTGGCTCACAAAATTTACGTGCAGAGCATTTGATTGAAGCTCAAAATAAGGCTCTTGATTTAGTAATTGAATTATCATGTCTTGCTCCATCTCCAATACGTCGTTTTAATCTAGGAGGTGGCTTTGGAGTCCCTTACTTTCAGGGAGATACAGAGCTAAATATTGCTGAGGTGGGCAATGCGATGCACAAACTGGTAGAACGTGCAAAAAAATTCCTACCTGAAACGGAAATTATTTTGGAGCTAGGTCGTTATTTAGTTGCTTCATCTGGAATTTATGTGACTAAAATTGTTGAACGTAAGATCTCCCACGATATGGTTTTTTTAGTTACAGATGGTGGAATGAATCACCACCTATCTGCATCAGGAAATCTGGGGCAACTAATAAGAAGAAACTATCCTGTAATCATTGGTAACAAAATTAAAGGAGAGAAACGTGAAATAGTGAATATAGTTGGTCCACTCTGTACTCCACTAGATATTCTTGTTCATCAAGGAGATATGCCAGTAGCAATTCCGGGGGATTTAGTGGTAATTTTTCAATCTGGTGCTTATGGTTTAAGCGCAAGTCCGAATAATTTTCTAAGCCAAATAAATGCAGTAGAAGTATTAGTTTAATGGTACCAATACATTTTATTGGTTATTTTACGAACGTTGTTTTTAGATTTATTATGTGATTTTTGGGGGGAAACCCCCAAATTATATATTGGATATATTCCGTGATACTTTTCAATATATACCGAATGAACTTCAAAATGCTTGAACCGTTAGACATAAAAACATTTAAATTCAACAACATAATCGTTTTTCAAACATGCACTTTGAAGTATATTGAGTATATGCACCAATGAGTTTTCCATGTATTTCTATTGAGCGTGAATAACAGATTGTCCTTCTTGCCAATCTCTTGATATGTATTCGTAGATTGAAATTATACCGCTCTATGCATAGGTGAAAATTAGTCCCACAAAATGCGCTTTTCTGGAACTAATTTCTTTGGCATAACTCCCCGTCCCAAAGGTTTATTGAAAGCTGAGAGAGAAACAGCAATATAATCAATAACGTAATCAACAATACCAGCATCATGTCCCCGTAAAAACGGGGAACAAATTGTAACAAATGGTGATAATTCTGTTATTTAGCGGTTTATCCCCGTCAGTACAGGGAACACCAATCGCATCGCGTAATTAAGCGATCAGCCCTACCTGTAAGTCCCCCTCCGGATCAAAATCAAGCCAGATTAAATACCGCAATCAGGAATAAAACGAGAAACCATCAGAGTAATTCCTTACCAACTGGTGAGCCAAAATTTACCTTTTCATGAACGTTTTCTGGTGTGATACCGGCTAACAGTGCATCAAGAGAGTATTCTTTCGCTTTTACCGGAATAATGACAATGCGACCATCTTCGACTGCAATATTAACTGTATCATCAACGTTCAAGAACGCCGCTTTCATGATAGCTACAGGAAGTCGTACAGACGGACTATTACCCCATTTTTTTATTATTGAATAAGTCATTAATGCATCTCGATAATAATGATGATGTATATCCATTTGTATATACGCAAATGAGAAAACAGTTGCGTGTCAACTTTGTTGATACAATTATTTTTGTGTTCAAATTTTTTTATGAAATCTTAACCAAATGCCATTGTTCAGTTTAGAACCTCTTGATGATGCTCACTATCTACATAGACTTATGCGCATGTTTTATGGCATAGATGAGGTGTCTGATGAAAATACAAAGGGATTTAACTTTAATCTGTTTTTTTAGGCATTAACCCAAATAAAGGGTTATCAATAACAGGGATAACAGCAATATCGAATTTGTCTGGCTCCGGCAAAGAATCAATATCCATTAATGCGACAAATCGTGACATTGCTAAATAAGCTTCTTCAATATCATCGGCGTAAGCCACCCTCCCCAATTCATATTCATCCAGTATCACAAATCGGCGATTACGTGTGTTAAACAGTACATAACCAACCACATCTGGATCACTTTCAATTAACCCCAACGTCTCAAGTTTTTTCTGAAATTTTTTTAGTCGCTTTTTCTTCATTACAAATTTCCGTTAGTTATCCTGAGCCATTCTCTTACGTGCAAAAATTCAATAAGCCGTTGACCTTAATACCGAAAAAAGCACTGTCAAATCACCGAGCGAATACTGCCATCGATATGCCCGAACCGCAGATTTATCGTCGGCCTGAAAATTGCGGCCAAAGTGGCAGTGAATTGTTCTTTCCCCCGTAAAAACGGGGAGCATTTTTACTTCAACTATCATCATAAAACCTGAATCCGGTTTATCCCCATAAGTTCAGGGAACTCTGACTTTCTATGTCAATTACCTTTCCAGATGACGGTTGATCCCCGTAGATTACGGGGATCAAATTGTAACAAATAGCGATAGTTCTGTATTTAGCGGTTTATCCCCGTAGAAACGGGGAACAAATCTATCTCTGCCAGCTAAATACGCTAGCTGTTCGGTTTATCCCCGTCAATCACAGGGAACACGCTTCCAAACCTCAAAAATAACAGTATCAAGTCGGTTCACCCCCGTAGATACAAGGAACACCGCTTACTACCGACCGTATCACTGTTACTGTCCGGTTTATCCCCCCATAGAGGCAGGGAGCATCAGGAAAGCCAGTTATCAGCGTCATTTTCACACGGTTAATCCCCGTTAGACAATACAGGGAACACATTTTTAGATCTATAGTTATTTGGGGCGCTGCTAGGTCCATCCCCGTTAGTACAGGGAACATTTAGCGAAAATAGTAAAGCACCACTCATGCCGCGGTTTATCCCTACAAATGCAGGGAACACTTATATTCTCTCTTTGACGAGATATATCGAGTTTGGTTCACCCCGGTAACGGTCAGGAACATCCACTACACGATATCCTATCATTGATTATAACTGCTTATCCCATTAAACACAGGGAACATATTCTGCCTGGTTCAAATGTATACCAAAATTCAGGTTCATCCCCACAGATGTGAGGAACACGGTAATTATTTTATCCATATTTCCAAGAGTAGCGACTACCCCCTACTCTACAGAATGATATTAATTAGCAATATCACTTTTTACCATGCTTTTGAAATGTAACACAAACACTTAATAACCGCGAATGCGTCACCTTTAACATCAATATCCCGATACAACAAAGAATATTGCATTACGCGCTCCGACAAAAATAAATTTCCATTACACTGATCTGATTAACATCAATCCGCATCCCATCGCTTTAGCGCGACCAAAGCCTTTTGCATACTGTTCCAAATATAGCTCACCGTTAGTCACCGTCAGAAGTCCTTGGAAATCAACACTGGAAAATTGTATTTTCTGCCCATGCTTTTTTACACTTCGATGCTGGGTATAACCTTCAACATCCAGTAAATCGTCAAACTGAATACCCCATTGCTGCATACGACGGCTATTCAACAACCAATTACGGGCGGCATCATCCATCATGGCTTTTATTTTCCCCTGCCTTGTCTCACCTTTCTGCCTTGCCATAAACTTAGCATGCATCAAGACATCATGACGCCGACGTTTTCCAAAAGAGTCGGTAATACAGATTGTTGGATTAACGCGTAATTTGAAAGCTAAACGTTGCCCCGACTGCAATTGAGGATAAAACGCTTTCGTTTCCACCTCAAACAATGGTGACTGAGTTTGAGGTGATGTTTTAGATAAAACATAGAATACGGGGAGTCCCATTATTCCACTCTCTTCCCGAAATAGAAATTGACGTTTTTCGTCTGTTGAAAACAATTTCCATAACAATTGATGAGAAGTATAAACGCCATTCGCACCCAGTTTTGCTAATATATTTGCTGTTTGACTCGATTGCCGAAGCACAATTTTAGACAAATACATCAACACCCTCCTCGATAGAAAGTTGATACATAGTACGTTGCCGGAATTGCCAACGCGCCCGGTTAATCGGCTCATCCCAAGGATGGCTGATTAAGATATTTGAAGAGCTCATTTCATCTTTATTCCCCTCCCAAAAATAAGTCACAATCCCATTTGCCCCTAGCCATAACCTATCCTCTCTATCAGAATGAATCAGCGGTGGAAAAGGGATATCCAGCGCTGTTTTTAATGCTGATGACGTAATGAGTTTAGGGCAGAGAGGTAAAGCAAGCGGGCAAGATTTACGTCCAAGATGCAAGATAAATACGGGTTTAAGTAAAGCATCCCGTAATTGTTCAAGCGTAAAACCAGTGTGTTCAGTTAATGTAATCGCAACAATCCAAATACCATCACAACGATAATCGCGATTAGACAGAATGGTATTCAGTCTATCTGATCTTAATTCGCTTTTACGGTTCTGATGAACCACATTACTATTGTGAGTCGGCACCTGCGTCGTATGATAATCACGCATTAAAGAGCCAGGAACGGTCTGCTTAATTGCAATTAACACACTTTTTTGTAATTTTGCTAATTCAGACTCATCATCTCGTCGAATACCTAATGCTGCTCCTAATAACCCCAAAATCGCGGAGCGACCCGGATACAATTCCGTTGGCCTCTCCCCCCCAACCGCAGGTTGGCCCCAACTTGCCATCGGGCCATATAATCGGAAGACTAAATATGCTTTCATTCTGCCCCCATTACCGCACAACAAATTCAAGCAGCTCGGTTAAAGATCCTTCCCCTGTGAATGTGTTGAATTTATAGCGGGCATCGGCACAAGTACCGTAAACTTGATCAATATTGTGCATCTGGCTTTCTAAGGCATTAATTGCCGATGGCCCCTGGTCGCTGTCATTAATAGGTTTTAAAAATGCAACGGATAAAGAACGAGGTTGTTGTTCGCCTTTCTCAGCGAGAGCAAAACTGGCATAAGCACGAGAAGCAAAACTATTTTGTTTACCCGTAGGCGACACTTTCACAGCGGCTTCTGTTAATGCTTTAATCGCTTTATTAGCCAGGGTTTCATCGCCATCCAAATTTTTTATTAATTGCGTTTTATTAATGCAGATATAACTGTAAAACAGCGCGGCGGCAAAACCCAATTCGCCGATATGGGCTGACCCGGTATCTTCCTTACCATCATTTAAATCATCCACCGCCGTAAAATAATCATCTTCAATCACCACACTATGCACACTAATAGCATGAGCGACCTGACAAGATGCCTCGACGTTAAATGCCGGACTTGAAGCTAACATCCGACCAAACAAAGCAATATCCACCGCAGTTTGCTTAGTTTTTAATAAATGAAGTTCTTCGGCTGTCGGCGCCCGATTTTCTTTCGCCAACACCTCAATCAACGACATGACAGATCGTTGCTCTGCCGGGCTGATATGTGCCAATTGTTCAATTTCTAAAGCATCTTTTTTCGTTTTTCCAAAAACACCGGCAATCGTTGCAGCCAATGCCTTAGCGGATCTTTCTTTCACGCCAGCACTGACCAAAGCGTCAAATACCTTAATGCCAAATCGCTTAGTGCGAATACCAATATTCTCTGATAGCACCTGTTCAAATAATTCAGAAGTACGCCAGTGGCGTTTTAAGCTTTGAGAACTCACGCGTAAACGTTCAAAACCGCCCATTCTCGCTGTTTTAGGCCGGCCTAAATCATCACGATTCAGATTAGATGGCGCATAGGAAGTTAATAAGTGTAATTGAATAAACTGACTCATAATAATCATCCTAAACTCAATTAATGAAAATCCGATAAATCAACCGATTTACCACTAGCTGCACGGTAATAATCCATAACCCACTTCACCTTAATACGCTTATCCGCCTTACATGGCTGTAATTGTCCATATTCAGCGAACCACTCCTCAATATCCCGTGCTAGAGCCAAAACAGAAATATTGCCTTTGACTTTCTGTAAAATTTGACGTAATCGACGTAGTAATTCATTCGGTGTTTTAGCATTTTGTAATTGTGAGAATCTTAATTCACTGACAACCGGTTTATTTCCTCCTCCTTTCTTACCCGCCGCTACCGCCAATGTAATACCACTGTTGCTTTTAACATAAACTAATGCCGCCGCCATTGTGGCCCAATATTCTAATTTTGCCGGACTCTCTGATAAGCTAATTTCATCAGGCAAACTGAACCACAAATCCCGAAAACCTTCAGTCAACATGGCCATCTCAACGTTTTCACAGCGCTTTAACTGGGCTTTATAAGTAGAAGGCGCTGGAATAATACCTTTCTCTTTTAACTGCTTCGGTGACATAAACATACTTTGCCACCAACGCAATAATATGATTTCGGTCTTGCTGTCCATTACATTTCCTCTTTACCAGAGTGAATATGGTGATTAGTAATAAATGTGTTGATCTCTTTTAAAGCTCTCTGTCCATATAGCCCGATAATTAACTGTTGACGCGCTCTCATACGTTTTACCATTGAACGTTCATTACCCAATTCAGATAAAACAACATATTCATCGAATAAATTTCTACAGAGATGACGCAAGGTATTAAGCCAATGTTTAGCCTGCTCTGGTGTCAAAAAAGGTGAATCCGAACGTCTATTATTGATAAGTTGATACACCACAGAAAAAAACAGCGATTCACTTTGTTGCCAAAAATTCAGGTCAATAAAGGAAATGTCTCCTCTCACATCCGCGGGCTTTTCAAACCAAGCCGCTTTTATTTGATTCCGACATAGCCAAATCATATTGGTCGCCAATTTTTGCAGCTCTTTGACTTGATATAGAATCTTTTCCTGTTGTTCAGGTAAGACAAAAAACAACGGCACAGTGACAGAATACCAACAACGTGCTTTCATATTATCCATATCGTAGCCAAAGACCCACAGACGAGGCATGACTCTTCGCAGTTCAGCAAAATGACAACATAAAGAGTAAAAATGGCTGACGACCGGCGCGCAACGCTGCCCTCTCTCATGACTGGTAAAGACTAAAGCATCCCAAATTTTATACGTCACTCCTCCAGGTTGGCCTTTAATCGATAAATGTTGGGTTGGTTCTTTAAGATCCCATTTATAGGGCGTTAACGGATGGGTCCAATTACCGGAATAATTACCGCCATAGTTTTGTGTCCGATATTCAGAGACGGTGAATGCAGAATATTGACCTGAAATTTTGCAAATATTTTCACCCTTCTCCACCACCAGACGTATCCGTCTCGGCATCGCCCAATACATATGTAAGGGATGCACATCCTTAGCATAAATTTCTGTCCCTTCATTAACACTCACTTTTGTTGGCGCTAGCCAGGGAAAAACCTGAGCACTGGTTAAATCAGGTTCTGAATAATGCCATTCACTCCGACTAATGACGTTTAACCACAGTTTTTGCCATAATGTTGTATCCGTTTGTTGCGGCGTCATTAACGTGGTTAATGGCCCTCCGCCTCGTAATCCTACTCGATGCCCCACTCCTCCCGACGGCGCATTAATTTGTAAGGTAAACAGCGCCAAAGCCGCCATTTCAAGAGACATCACATCTCCGACGCCACGTTTAACAAAATGATCCGTATTAAGTTTTAAACCATTCGCTCCCGGCGCTTCAATTAATAATCCAGCTACAGTCGTTGATTTTGCTGTTTGCAGCGGATCAAAATCTTGCATAAAAAGTGGCCCTATACCGGTAACATTGAAAGCATGTGTCACTTTATTAAAAGCGTGTTGTAATACCTTTTTATCAGGTGGTGTTTCATATAAAGCATGCCATTGATATTTATCTTCCGGCGCAAAAACGGTTTGTAATAAACCAATAGCAAATTGGCAAGCCGCTCCTTGAAAATCAGCTCGTGGTAAAGCAAAGTCCATAACATCATGATCACATATCGCATTAATGGGCAGTACTTTTTCACTACCATCACGTAATCGAAAGGGCAACCACGGGTCCTGAACTAAGTTCATAACACCTCCTGCTTTTATCTTTCACAAAAGCCTATTGTTGAAGAATAAGTAAAATTTGGATCTCGCTCTGGCAACCAAGGCCGCAAATATCTAATTTGGTAATATCTCTGTTGCAAGGCATTGAGAGCGGGTATTAACTCTGTTGGAATTGGCGCTAATTTATTTGCATACTTATTTCTGGATAATTTAATCGTACTCAGCGACACTGAAAATTCGCCGGAATTTATCCAAGGCACCAGTTGTCCTGAATCGTTTTTTTTCAGTAATAACACCTCAACAGTTTCAATATCACTGTAGCGAGCATTAATATCGGAATCATCTTCATACCAACGATCAGCACTGCGATCACAATAACCATATAATTGCCACTGTAACCAAAAAGATTTAGCTTTAGCTGTCTGACTTCGCTCCTCGTCAATAAATTCATTCCCTTGGTGTTTTAACACTTCCGGCGCTTGCTCATAGGCATGACCATAAACCGCTTCAATTAATTGGCGAGTTTCCGTAGGCATACGTATAGCACCTAATTTTCTCAACACGCGCATGCTTAACCACAGACGGACAGGCGAGCGATAAACACATTGCGTGTTACGAAAATTATAGCTTAACCAATCTGATCCAGGTTGCTCCCGCCATTCAGGCGCGTGAACAAACAATATTGGCGCAGAGCGTGAATCTTTAATACCCCATCGATAGATACCATCGCTATCGCGGGTGTGGCGATGCAAACGCCCGGCTCGCTGAATAAGATCATCAATAGGACAGATATCTGAAATCATGACATCGGCATCAGTATCTAAACTCTCCTGAAATATTTGTGTGGCGATTAATGCTTTGCCCCGCCGCATTTCACCCTGACTATTTTTACCAAAAATAGTCATAACATGATTTTCAATCTCTTTCCGATGCTGCAAGATAAACTGGCTATGAAATAATAGACAGCGCTCAGGTTCAGTAAGCAAACTTTGCAGTGCCTGATAAGCTTCAATAGCATCATCAACGGTATTTCTTATCCAAACGACACATTGCCCTTGTACAATGGCGGCTAATACTTTTTCAACACAACTACTAAAGCTATTTAAGAAATCAACTTTCACTTCCCGGCTAACATCTTTTCGGCTTGATAACGGTTGTTCAATAACAGGCGATACAGCATTTAAACTTATTTTTGTTGCTAAAGGAAAATCCGTTTTTTGTAATAATTGAGAACTTAGTCCACCGGCATTCAGCCAAATATCCGTTAAACGTTGACGCTGTTTAAAGGTCAATGTTGCTGTCAATAAAATGGCTGAACCGCCCTGATAAAGATGCAGCGCTAATAAATTTTCCAGCAAATTAAACATAAATTCATCAGCAGCATGGACTTCATCAACGATGAGTACTTTACGATTAAGCCCAAATAATCTCAGTGATTGATAACGCCTTGGCAATACAGCCAATAAAGCCTGATCAATTGCTCCGATTCCAACAGGCGCCAACAGCGCCTGCTTACGTGGGTCCGCTAACCATTGATTACACTGCGCTGAAGAGGGAATATCTGTTTTACCATAGTTTCTATCTGGATGACCTAATGCCAAAACGGGTTCACGAAATTGATTATTCATCTCCCGCATACCGTGAGCTAAAACGATATTTGGTTTACTGTCATCTTCTATCGACAGCATTTGCTGATAATGTTTAGCAATTCGGCTAAATATTGCATTAGAAGATGCCATTGTAGGCAAACCAAAATAAAAACCATCAGCGGCTTTTGCCTGCATCAAACGATGTGTAAGCGCAAGCGCCGCTTCTGTTTTCCCTGCCCCGGTAACATCTTCCAAAATAAACAGTTGAGGAGAATGATCTACAGATATTGACTCGGCCCACTGTTGCAATGGTGTTGCGGCAAAACCATAACATTCCTGGATGGAAATAAACGGCTTAACTACCGGCTCCTTACCTAAATTGGCCGCCATAACCGCCTTTTTTGCCATTGCTTGAGCATGTTTCCAATAATCAGCTAATGGCATAGGCTCAGATTGATACGTAAAATAATGATTATCAGAACCAATCCAATCCGCCAATATTGCAATACCCGCAAACTGCCAACTCACTTGTTCCAGTCGCCGTCGCCACTCTTTGGATTGTAATTTTTCAATGGGAAACTCAGGTTGAAATAATTCAACCAAATGATGTGCAAAAAGTGTGGCAGCATTAAGGTTATGAGGTTCAGTAAAACGTTTAATCGCTTTATAGTTTGTTTTATCAATTGGCCGACCGTGATGCCCTAATACACAATCCATCAATACCATTAGGGTATCAAACATCTCTCGCTGTTCTCTTCGCTCGACACTTTCAATATTAACCAGTCTATTAAGTAATTCCGTTTTGATATTTTCCCAGAAATATAACCCCATACGATCATGGCAAAAATAACGGCCACCAGACTCTTTAGGGCAATCTGGTCGATGCAGACCCACTGCCAGACCGGGAAGTAATTTTTGAAAAGCAGATGCAAATTTACCAATATCGTGCAAAGCCAATATAAAAGAGAGCATGCTTTGTAGCTGCTGCGTAGATAACGCTAAAAAATTAGCGAGATCTCTAGTTAACGATCTTTCTAAAGAGAGTAACTGCATTCCCACCGCAGCAACATCCAAGCAATGGTAAGGAAGCAGATGATAATCTGCACTATCAACCTCTAAGACTCGCTTCGCCTTACCCCAGTATTGAAAATAAATCGGCATTTCCATCTAAAATCCTTACTTAAACATCTGTTTTACCTATTTTTAGAACATAATGCGAAAATTTAGATCAGAAAAATACTAGTTTCTGTTTTTTTAGGATAATTCTGTATAAAACCTCATTACCTAAAAAGACGAATTTTTGGCCCACTTCTAAGTAAAAAGCGACATCTTAGTGCAACGAACAGCTTAACCGGGTAGCCAACCTATATTTATCTGTTTGATAAATAAAGATAATTACATGTAAGCTGTACCTATTTTACCAAAGGTTCATTTACACTGATAACCCTGCGTATAGGATGTCAGGCCAAGGTGGAATGAAAATACTGACGGGTGTTTAGCGATGTCAATTACTATTATTTCGCAAATCGATTTTTAGTCCTAACCGCATAAATTTAAATCCCAATGCGGTAACGTAACGAAAGAGCTAATTAATAGCTTATCTAAGATAACCTCGTAATTAACCCGGAAATTTTTTATGGTTATGTAGCTATTCAATAGCATGAATACAAAGACTATCGGTGTTTTCCTTTCCATTTTTCAAATTGCGAAGGCCGGAGGCCATATCTTGCCAACACACCTTCATGCAATCGCCGTAGCTCTTCAATAACCAATGCCTTTAATGTGTCATGCTCAGATTGACTTAATTCATCGGAAATTAATTTATCTATAACGTCAATTGAATCCATCTCTGGCGCGGCAACTACCCGATAAACAATCTGCTTAATCACATTTCGATATTGTAATCTTAGCGGATCTGGTGCGGTGATTCCCTGCGTGACAGCCAAATATTCTTGGGCAGAACGCTCATAAGCCCACAAATAAAGATCCCTTAGTAATTCAACTCGGGTCATTTCATAAATACCAAGCATTGCGCGGCTATATGCCTCTTCCGGTACATCGACAAAAGTTAACGGACATAGATTTGCACGAATCAACGGCAAATTAGCTGCCAGGCGGGAAGTTCGCTTATTTACATCAGCAAAAGGCTGTAAATATGGCAAATGGACCATCATAAAAAAGGATTGCTCAAACGGATCTGATATAGCTCGTGCTTTCCCAAGCAACGAATCCAAAATTTCACTGATATGGGCTTCACCCGCTAACGGTCTGAAAACACTTTTTCCTATTTCAACTTGATGTTGACGGATACGTCCTTCATAGACAGGATTAGATAATAAATTTTCAGATAATGTACTGTGTAAATTGAGAACGGTATACCGATTAAAATCAAGTTCCTCAATACCATCGACAAGTAATTCAATAGCGGCTTTATGGTTTAGGATCATTTGGGTTTCAATAGCATTTTTTCCTACCGCAACTTTTCCATATTCAATCAACTTCACCGTATCCAATCGACTGTAAGTATTTCCTTCCAAATAACTTGAAGCCCACGATAAATCAATGAGCAAACGATCCAAGATAGCTCTACCATAGGTTCCTGCTGGCTGTGAGATTTGTTTCGTATCTCCAATTCGCCAAAGCTGATTACGAATTGGAACCGACAAATAATAAGTGACATTCGGCTCATATGATTCCAGAAACTCTCGCTGATAACCGACAGGCGTCTTCGCTTTGAGAGGTTGATCAATATAACGAAGAATATCCTTACTATCCTCAGACAGTGGAATATAGCTCGGGAAATTATCCGATCTATCCGCTACCGAATATGATGTTTCCCCGGTAGCGATAGCATAGCGGCGACTTCGACCTTCACCCAATATCTGTACTTTCTTATCTTCAACAAGTCGCCCCAACCAACGTTGAACAGTTCTTCTAGGAACGGAGGGATACTCCGCCAATAAATCCGAAACGGACATAGGTTGTGATGCAACACACAAAGTTTCATAAATATCGGTCATTGAACTCATAGCGAACAACAGCTCCCAGTAAGAATACTGGCGCGATTATGGCGCAATTCAGATAATCGCGCCACTTTCGTGCCAACAATATGGCGCGATTAATGTGGGCAATATATCTGACTGTAGCGTTGAGCCTGTTTAGCTGAAAACAAGATAGATGAACATGACAGCAACAATCTTATTTACGGGGTAGGATTACATCAACATCCAGCAAGCTTTCAATAGCGCCGCTACGTAAAAAACGTTGAGTCTTAGACGTGACATGTACTTTTTCACTCACAGGAAGAACCTCAACGCCCGCGCCTAAAAATACCGGAATCGTGGTTAAGAATATTTGCTGTAATTCACCGGCCTCAGCAAAATACGCAGCGGTTTTACCTCCCCCGACTAACCAGACATCTTTATCATTAGCCACTTCCTTCGCCCTGGCAGCAATAGCTCTTACTGTTTCATTGGTTATAGTGATATTCAACCCTTCAGGCGTTGACAGCGCCCTATGAGAAAGAACAAAGGCGGGAACATTTTTGTATGGCCAATCACCCGGTGAGTTTGCCATTATCCATTCGTATGTTTTTGCTCCCATAATCACTGCGCCAATACCTCGATAAAAATCATCATAAGGTGTTGCATCATCCCCAAGCACAAACTCATATAACCAATCCAGGCCATTGTTTTTATCAGCAATATAACCATCCATTGTCGCAGCGACGTAATAAATTAATTTCGGCATTATTACCTTCCTATTAAACACGATGTTAAAACGCTATACGCCCGGATTGATGATAGTTGAAATATTTTCAAATTTCCGGCAAAAGATAACGCAGATTTACTCACATTACTTCATATTTTCGCCAATACAATACATGAAAAAGTAAAACACTAAAACATTGCTTCCATAATGCTAAAACGTAAATTATATCATTCAATGTCACTTGGTCACAGATATGCAAAACCCAATAAATTAAAAATAAAAAGTAAAATAAACAACTTAGCCAATAAAATAAGACCAGATACAAAAATATAATATCCATTGTCACTTTAACATTTGATGATGAAATATAGCTCATCCACAAAAACTAACTTTCATCATCTATAATATTGTTATAGAAGCGATATTCAGGAACTTTAGCCTCATTAATCATGCCAATTCTTACTGGCAAATGACCATACGAATGACATAATAATTTTATATAATTCCAATATTCCCGTTCTGTTTCTATATGCTCTATCAGTGGATCAAAAGCACCATCATAAAATTCAACATTTAATTCCCTATCATCATTACCTCCATTAATATTTCTACTATTACTTTCTTGTTGATTAATATGCTCTTTATTATCCTTTTCGTCATTCATATTTCCGCGATCTATAATTTCTAACATCTCTTTTATCATCTCTAAACTATGGCAAGCTGTCTGCGGTGAATTATAAAACAAGCCATCATTAAAAATAGCTTCCATTAATTCATGAAACGCGAATGAGGTTGTTCCCTGTATATATTTGATATTTCTATTATCATATATACCAAAACATTTATCATTCAAAATATCCGTATTATTATCATCATAACCAATTAATATTTGCCTGTCACTGGCAATGACTGGAATATTTTTAATCTCATGGATATATTCACTGATACTGTAATGCTCTTTATCTCCTTTTCTATAACCCGATGCCATACAAACTGATTCAATATTAAAATATTTTGTCGGCGTATGTTCACGATTAAAATATTCAGACAGTTTTTCATTATCTTTCATATCTTTTCGCTGATATACCCGATGAACCGATGTGATTCTCTGAATACTGATCCAATCAAATATCAGCTCTTCTTGTGAGGGTTTTCTAATCTCTGCAATATAAGCGGCAATATCAATTTCCAACCAAGCGCTCAACATAGCCTGCCACGGTTCTATCGCGAGAAATATATTTGATATTGTCACTCCTTTTTCTATGATGACTTTATTTCTGAAATATTTCAGGAAAAAGAACGGATCATTTTTCCCTAGCTGTTCCTGAACTGATAACATCGGTACAGCTATTGCCATATCGTAATCTGAGCGAAATCTCAGAATCGAATCAACACAAATAATTAAAGTACCTTCCATCTTATCCCTCGTTCATTTAAGCTTTTCATATATTAACTACTGTAATTCTTATATATACAACCCTCTATTATAGTCATATATCTGGATTTTGCTATTTTTGAACGTCAGATTTATTATTCCAACCACCTACATTACATCAATATTAAAAGATAGTTACATGATATATTAGGCACACATCAATAAACACGACACCATATTAATTTACCCTAAACATAAAATTATTAAAACTTTCCCTTGGTGAAAATATTTTTAATATTAAATTCAACCAGAAATTATTTAAATTCTCGATCCCTGTTTAAGGCTCTTATAATTTCCCCCTGTCAATAACGAACAAAACTACAAATTAATTCATTAACTTGCTTTATAGTAAATAAAAATGTATTTGATCAGCCACTTCGCACCCATTATTCATTGGTAACGGAAAGCAATTACCTGTAACATACCAGAATGATAATGATTTGCATTTACATTGATAGCTTGACATGAAAATGACCGTTAATGTTTCAGACACTCAACAGATCCAGTGCATGTACATCCACAATCATGATTGGCTATTTCGTTGGCTTAAGCATCGTCTTAACTGTGATGAAACTGCCGCAGACCTGACCCAAGATACTTTTGTTAAATTACTTCGTGCACCTTTACCACAGCAACTTAATGAACCCCGTGCCTACATCGTCACCATTGCCAAAGGGTTGATGGTTAACTGGTACCGCCGCCGCTCACTTGAACAATCTTATCTGGATTTACTCGTCAGTCTGCCTGAACCGCTTATTCCCGCACCAGAGCAAAAACTTATCATCCTCGAAACGCTTCAGGAAATTGATATCATGCTGAATCAACTCCCCACGCCAGTGCAAACTGTCTTTTTACTTTCCCAGATAGAAGGAATGAAGTATGAAGATATTGCAAATCAGATGAATATTTCGCTGTCCACAGTAAAACGTTATATGAAACAAGGCTTTTATCAATGCCTGATAGCAATGGCATAAGAGGGATTGGTTTGACTTTCACTGATAAATCTTCTTCATCAAGTACACCTTCTGAAACGATACTTGCCGAAGCCGCAGAATGGCTGACCATTTTGCATGATAGCCACGCCAGCGAAGCTGATCGAAATGCCTGTGCTGCCTGGTGCGCACAAAGTCCAGAACATGCTCAAGCCTGGGAACGGGCGCAATGTCTGTTAGCACGGCTACACCATCTACCACCACATATCGCCTCACCGCTGTTAAACAACAAACAGACCTTCTCCCGTCGGGAAGCCATCAGAAAGCTTACACTCATGTTGTTAATACCGGCTGGCGCATCATCACTCTTCTGGCAATCTGATCAATTTCAGCTTCTCACTGGCGATTATCACACTGCAACCGGGCAAATTCAGCGCTGGTTATTACCGGATAACAGTCAACTCACTTTAAATACTCAAAGCTCGACAGATGTTCATTATGACGATACCCAACGGCTTATTGGTTTAAAGCTAGGGGAAATCTATATTGAAACTCATAAAGATAGCCGCTATCCGGCTCGCCCATTTCAGGTACAAACTCAACAAGGCGTTATTGTGGCATTGGGCACAAAATTCAGCGTTCGCCAACAAGCCTCACATACTCAGGTGGAAATAATAGAAGGAGCGGTTCGCATTACGCCAGATAACGGTTTGCCGCACATACTGCATGCTGGAGAGGCAACCCATTTCACTCAATTCGCCGTTGCCCCACAACATCCCCGTTCAACCGCATCTCTAAGCTGGCTACAGGGCATGATGGTAGCTGATAACTTGCCGCTGGCAACGGTGGTTACTGAACTGAATCGCTATCGTTCCGGTGTCATCCGTTGTGATGATAAAGTGGCGAATTTGCGGGTTTCTGGTGCTTTTCCCATACGGGATACGGATCTGGCGCTGCATATGCTATTACAAACTTATCCGCTCTCAATGTACAGCCTGACCCGCTATTGGATTACCCTCTATTCATCCAGTTAATAAAAATAATCATTTTTACTGACACTTTTTTCAATCTCATACGGCATAGAAATAAAAGAAGTTTAAAAAGTTATGGAGAACTTACTATGCCATATCAAAAAATTACTATGCCATATCATATTGACTGCCGAGATTCACAACCACATTGGCAGAAAAAGTCTTTAGTCGCACTGTTATTATCATTAATACTGCTGCCGGCACGTTCCCTTTACGCTACCACACCAGCAGATACTCTCTATTCCGTTCATATTCCACCAGGTTCATTAGGCAATTCGTTGTCCCACTTTGCGGCGCAAACCGGTACCGCGCTCTCTTTCGATCCGAATTTAACCAACGGGCTAACTGCACCTTCATTAAACGGCAGTTTTACTGCTCATCAAGGTTTAGTACAACTGCTCACAGGCAGTCATTTACAACTGTCCCAACGTACCGATGGCAGTTATACGTTGGTAAAAACGACAAAGAAGATGACCAACAAAGGTGTAATCGTACTAAGTCCTCTTACGGTAGCAGGAAATCGTGGATATTCAGGTAATGAACCATTGCGGTTCGGCAGTACCACCATCAAAGGCAAAGATATCGAAAAATTCGGCGTGATCCACCCCGTTGATATTTTTAAAACCACACCGGGGGTATTATCCGGCGAAGCACGCAGTTCAGGCAGCCTGGATGTGAATATCCGGGGCTTGCAAGGACAAGGCCGAGTCTTAACTATCGTTGACGGCGCGTCTAACCAAACCGCGCTATACCGAGGTTATCAAGGTGTCTCCAACCGTTCCTTTATTGATCCCGATTTCATTGGCCGGGTAGATATTAGTAAAGGCCCGACAGGAAAAGGCGGCATGGGAGCTATTGGGGGAACGGTGGAGATAAAAACCATTGAAGCCAGTGATATCCTCCTTGACGGACAAAAGGTAGGACTGCGCCTGAAAGGAAGTCTGTTGAACAACCATTCCAATCCTGACGATTATCAACGCAATGACTGGCCTTCCCCATCAAAAACCTCTCTTTTCGACGCTAAGAATCGCACCGGGAGTATTGTTTTCGCGATGGCCGAACCCTCCTATGAATTGCTGTTTGGTGTTTCTCAGCGCAAGCGGGGCAATTATCACTCTGGCAAACACGGACCGGGCGCTAAGGAACGTGGGATGCCAGGCTATTTATGTGAAAGTGATCCACAAGATTGCCACATTCCACAATTCAGTGAACAAATGGCCGGTTATTCGCTGTACGCAATGGGAGATGCCGTGCCTAACACCTCCGAAGATAGCCAGTCATTACTGGGTAAAGGAAAAGTTCGTTTTGGCGATGGTCATGAAATCTCCGCTATTATTAGCCATTACCAAAATCTCTACGGAGAATCCTATGTCGCGGATATGGCAAACCTGAGCCAAACATTTATGATCTTGGAACAGGGGCCACTGACACGGCTCAACATGAACAGGCACAGCCTCAACTATAAATGGGAGCCTGCATCAAATCCCTGGATTAATTTGGATATCGGAATATGGCAAACACGGGTTAATGATCGCCCTCGAACCGCAAATAATACCCTCGGTGATAAAAAATTCATGCGCACAGTAGGGGTGAATTTGAGTAACACCTCATTATTTGAACTCTCAATGCAAGATATTGAGTTGAACTACGGCGCCAGCTTTATTCGTGAACGTACTGGCCCCAGCGCAGGTAAATGGGAATATGCCGTTAATCGGGAAGGAGAGCGTAAAGAAGGCCGTTTTTTCCTGAGCGGGAATTATATGCTTGCCGACCGTCTGACCCTAATGGGCGGGTGGGATTTTAAGTCCTATCAGATCGAAGATTACAGTCCAGCTCGTCCGGGTAGCTCTTGGTTACCACAGCTCACCTCTGGGAACGTAAACAATAAGCGAGACCATGCTCACGGCTATTGGGTAGGCACTAAGCTTGAACTTAATCATGAAACAGCACTGCATGCTAAATATGCCTATGCCCCACGTTTTCCATCAATGGTTGAAGGTATTCGCGGCTATATGATGAGTGTTGACGATCATATAAAACCTGAAATTTCAAAAAATATCGAAGTCGGACTAACATCACGCTTCCAGAATATCATTGCTCAAAATGATAGCTTCGATATCAAAATGTCCTACTTTGATAACCGGGTAAAAGACTATATTAGCCGAGCATGGATGGATGATTACTGGAGTATGTACATCAGTAATATTAAAGAAGCAAAATTTGCCGGATTGGAATTGGCGAGTGTTTACCATAGTGATCACTTTGATGCCCGTTTATCGATGAATTACTATACAAAAGTCAAATTCTGTACGGAAAATGACGGGTGTGCTGCACGTAGTCTCCCTTCGGATTATGCAACTAATCACATTCCGCCTAAATATGCGGTATCACTCGATCTGACACAGCGATTCTTAAATGACAAGGTATCTGCCAACGCCAGAATTTCCCATTATGGACAACGATCTGTGCCAGCAGGAAAACCAGGACGCGGTTCTGCTCCTCTGTTGGCGCCCATTATTTGGCGGCCTGCAACTGTAGCCGATATCTCTCTGACTGCCCGTATAAATAAGCATGTCGAATTTGAGTTTGGTGTGGATAATGTATTCGACAAATATTATATCCAGCCTCTTAGCCTCGGTTATATCCCTTCACCGGGAAGAACGTTTCGTGCCGGGATCACAACTTATTTTTAAATTCATTCGTTAAACTGGTGGCATATCCATGATATGCCACTTTCTGGCAAAAGAATGTCATTAAGAGTGAAAACAGTATATCAATATAAAATCTCAGCACTGGTTTAAATTTTTATATAAATATAATGTACCACCAGATATTTCCAACAAAATCAAAACGACCGAAAAGCACATTTAAAATATAAGCAAAATGAAACTTTAAAATAATGAAATAGTTTACATGTAATTAATTGTTTTTAAATGATTGTACGTAAAAATATATATCAGTCTATAGAGATTTATAATATACAATCATATCTTATCGATAACTTAATTGTCATAAGTTAATTTCAAATAAAACATTAGTCATTATTTTTTAAGAAAAATAAGAACACAAATGAAAAGATTAATTTTAAAGAGTTAAGACATTAATTATTAAATGACTATTTGGTGAATCTAAAAATTTATTTTTAACGAGGATATACATATGAAAAAAGAGCCGATTACAACATTAAATCCAGATAATACTGGATTATCTGTTACAGACGAGGCTGAAACTGAAAACCCTACCATCGCGGCGTCTGGTATTGTCTCAGCGGTGAATACCTCTGATGGCCGGATCGAGATTTTTTGTGTTGGTGGTGACAATGTAGTATGGCGCAATGGACAAACAACACATACAGGCACTTACTGGACCGGCTGGACCTCACTCGGCTTAAAAGCGACCAGCAAACCCGCCGCTTACCTCAATTCAGACGGTCGATTAGAAGTATTCGTACGTGGCACGGATAATGCGCTGTGGCATAACTGGCAAACCACACCCAACGCTAGCTGGTCAGGCTGGCAATCTTTAGGCGGAACACTCACCAGTAACCCTGCGGTACATATCAACGCCGATGGTCGGCTAGAGGTCTTCGCACGCGGCCCTGATAACACACTCTGGCACACTTGGCAAACCGCTCCCCACTCCAATCCTTGGTCGAGCTGGTATTCTCTGGGCCAAGTGATCACCAGTAACCCAGCAGTCCATATCAATTCCGATGGTCGGCTTGAGGTCTTTGCCCGCGGTGCCGATAATGCACTCTGGCACATCTGGCAAACCGCTCCCCATACCGGTTATTGGTCAAGTTGGCAGTCTTTAGGCGGCGTCATCAATAGTGACCCTGTGGTCATCCGCACCGTCGATGGCCGGCTTGAGGTTTTTGTACGCGGCAGCGATAACGCACTCTGGCACATCTGGCAACTCGCCCCTTACTCCAATCAGTGGTCTAACTGGGCTTCATTGGGTGGTATTATCACCAGCGCCCCTGCGGTAGCAAAGAACTGCGACGGCCGGCTTGAGGTTTTTGTACGCGGCACTGATAACGCTCTCTACCACATCTGGCAAAATGATACCCATTCCGGTTCATGGCACACTAACTGGGAGCGATTGGGTGGTGGACTCTCCAGCGGCCCAGAAGTCGTGAAAAATTCTGATGGTCAACTTGAAGTCTTTGTACTTGACAATGGTAACGGACTCCACCACATCTGGCGTACCCCATCATCGTGGTCAGCTTGGACCTCCCTTGGCGGCATCTTAATCGACGCTTCCGTGATCAAATAATTTAAAAGGAGCCAGATTCGCACAATATACGCGTAATTTTCTGGCCCGATGCATGAAGGAAAATATTCATTACTCCGCATCAGGCCAGCAATACTTCAATTTGCTGGTGTCATCCCAATATTCGACATGCAAACCGGGCATTCGCTCAAACTTTCGTATTTTATTAACGAAAAACATATAGTTTTATCCATCCAAAATAGACTTTTAGTTGAATTATCTAGAAATAAACCTCTAACAAAGTAACCGCTTGGTTATCAGACATTTCTAATAAAGTCAAAACAGTCATGATAAAAACACATTTTCAAATATAAGAAAAATGAAATTTTAAAATAGGAGAACATTTCATTTATAATTTATTGTTCTTTTAATAACCGCACGTGAATATATAAACACAGGTAGTTTTATAATGTAATATCATAATTATTTGACACTTTGCGGTTCATAACCCAGTATCAAATAGAACATTCATTATTTCTCTAAAAATAAAAGTGAGAATATTAATTCAAAGAATTAAACATCTTGTTTATTAAATAACTATTTAGTGAATCTGAAAGATTATTACTAAAGGGGATATATATATGCAAGAACAATCTATTAATACATTAAATCCAAGTAATACCGGGCTATCTGTTATAGATAAGGTATCAATCGAAAACGCAGCTATCGCAGCGTCTGGTATTGTCTCAGTGACTAACACCGCCAATGGTCGACTTAAGGTTTTCGGTGTGGGTACTGACAATGTAGTGTTGTACAATGAGCAAACATCACATACAGGCTCTTCCTGGACCGGCTGGTCCTCACTTGGCTTACAAGTGACTAGCAAACCCGCCGTTCACATCAATTCAGACGGTCGATTAGAAATATTTGCACGTGGTGCCGATAATGCGCTATGGCATAACTGTCAAATTGCGCCCAACGCCGGTCTGTCAGGCTGGCAATCTTTAGGTGGCATGATTACTAGTAACCCTGCCGTATATGTCAACGCCAATAGTCGACTTGAGGTTTTTGTGCGCGGCGCCGATAACACACTCTGGCACATCTGGCAAACCGCTCCCCATTCCGGTCCGTGGTCAAACTGGTGTTCTCTAGGTCACGTAATCACCAGTAACCCAGCAGTCCATATCAACGCCGATGGCCGACTGGAAGTCTTTGCTCGGGGTGCCGATAACGCACTCTGGCACATCTGGCAAACTACTCCCCATGCTGGATGGTCTAGCTGGCAATCATTAGGCGGCACCATCACTAGTGATCCAGTAGTCACCTGCACCGTCGATGGTCGGCTGGAGGTCTTTGTGCGTAGTGTCGATAATGCACTTTGGCACATCTGGCAAACCTTCCCCTATTCCAGTCAGTGGTCTAACTGGGATTCGTTGGGTGGCATTATCACCAGCGCCCCTGTGGTAGCAAAGAATTGTGACGGCCGACTTGAAATCTTTGTTCGTGGCGCCAGCAAAGGACTCCCACTCTTCCACATCTGGCAAAATGATACCCATTCAGGTTCATGGTCCAACTGGGCTTCATTAGGTGGCGGACTCTCCAGCGGCCCAGAAGTTGTGAAAAATTCTGATGGCCAATTTGATGTCTTTGTGCGCAATACCGGTAACGGACTTCACCACATCTGGCAAACTGCTCCCTATTCCAATCAGTGGTCTGATTGGACCTACCTCGGTGGTGTTTTTATCGACGCTTCCGCGATCAAATAATCTGAAAGGAGCCAGATTGGCACAATATATGTGTAATTTTCTAACCCGATGCATTTAAGGAAAATATTCACTGCTCTGTATCGGGCCAGTGGTATCTTATTTGCTGGTATTATCCCAATATTTGATATGCAAACCTAGTTTTCTCTCAAACTCTCGTATTTTATTGACGAAAAACATATAGTTTTATCCATCTAAAATAGACTTTTAATTGAATTATCCAGAAAACAACCTATAACAAATTAACCGCTTGTTTATCATGCACTTATGATAAATTCAAAATAGTCATGATAAAAAACATTTTCAAATACAATAAAGATAAAATATTTAAAAAAGGAAAATAATTCATTCATAATTTATTATTTTTGAATAACTGCATGTAAAAATAAATATAAACACACGAGATTTTATAATGTAGCATCACGATTACCTGAAATTTTCACGGATCATAAACCAGCATCAAATAGAATATTAATTATTTCTTTAAATAATAAAATATAAAAGTGAGAATATTAATTCAAATAATTAAACATCTTGTTTATTAAATAACTACTTAGTGAGTCTGAAAAATTATTTCTAACGAGGATATATATGCAAGAAGAATCTATTAATATATCAAAGCCAGATAATGCTGAGTTTTCTGTTACAAATGAGCTAATCGAAAACTCATCTATCGCGACGTCCAGAATTGTCTCAGTGACTAACAAACCCGCGGTTCATCGTAATTCGGACGGTCGATTAGAAGTATTCGTGCGCGGTACTGATAACTCGCTCTGGCACATCTGGCAAACCGCTCCCAATTCCGGTTGGTCAGACTGGCAATCTCTAGGGAACACAATTACCAGTAACCCTGCCGTATATGCTAACACCGATGGCCGCCTTGAAGTCTTTGCCCGCGGGACTGACAACGCGCTCTGGCACATCTGGCAAACCGCTCCCAATTCCGGCTGGTCAGACTGGCAATCTCTAGGAAGCACGATTACCAGTAACCCTGCCGTATATGCTAACGCCGATGGCCGCCTTGAAGTCTTTGCCCGCGGGACTGACAACGCGCTCTGGCACATCTGGCAGACGGTAGCATCCGGTTCATGGTCTAGCTGGGAATCCCTCCGCGGCTCCTTAAGCAACGCTTGAGCAACCAAATAATCTAGCTTCGCACAAGGCGAGCATAACCTTCTGGTCCGATGTATTTCAAGGAAGATATTTACTACGCTGCATCGGACCAGCGACACCTAATTTGCTGGAATTAACCCAATAGCCAGATGACGAATTGTGTACTTTAATAATGATCATCAGATATTTTGAATAAAAAAACAAATATAACTGTAAAAAAACAGACTTTAAATAGAAAACAAAGAAAACTTTAAAATAAGAAAATAGTTTATATATAATTAATGTTTTTTAGATATTCGTATTTAAAAATACATATCAACACATAGACCTCCATAATATAAAATCACATCCAAAAAATTAACAATTAAAATTTAATATCAAATAAAATATTACTTATTAACTTTATAAATAAAAATATACCAGAATGCAATCGAAAGTATTAATGTGAAATTAAACACATTACTTATTAAATAACTATTTATTGAATCTAAAAAATTATGCCTAAAGAGGATATATATATGAAAAAAGAATCTATTAATACATCAGTTCCAGATAATACCGGGTCATCTGTTGCAAACGATATAGAAGTATCCAATGAAATCTCTTGGACTGCGTTACCCGGAGTTATTTCGGCGGCAAACAACGCCGATGGTCGGCTAGAGGTTTTTGGTGTGAGCACCAACAATGCTCTGTGGCACAACTGGCAAACGGTACCCAATACCGAATCTTCCTGGTCTGGCTGGCACTCACTGAATGAAGGAGCGACCAGCAAACCCGCCGTTCACATTAACTCAGACGGCAGATTGGAAATATTCGTGCGTGGCACAGATAATGCGTTATGGCATAACTGGCAGACCGCTCCCGGCGCCGGTTGGTCAGGCTGGCAATCTTTAGGTGGTCAGATCACCAGCAATCCAGTGGTGTATATCAACTCCGATGGCCGACTTGAGGTCTTTGCTCGCAGTTCCAATAACGCACTCTGGCACATCTGGCAAACCGCTCCTCATGCCGGTCCGTGGTCTAATTGGCAATCACTAAATGGCGTGCTTACCAGTGATCCAACGGTATATGTCAACGCCAATGGTCAGTTTGAGATCTTTGCGCGCAGCAACGATTACTCTCTCTGGTACATCAAGCAAACGACTTCTCATACCTATCCCTGGACAAATTGGCAGTCACTGAGTGGTGTGATAACGAGCAATCCAGTGGTAATCAGCAACTCTGATGGCCGACTTGAGGTCTTTGCGCGCGGTTCCGATAACGCTCTCTGGCACATTTGGCAAGTTGCTCCTAATGCAGGTTGGACAAACTGGCAGTCACTTTCTGGCGTCATCACCAGTGATCCTGCGGTACATATCAACGCCGATGGTCGGCTTGAGGTCTTTGTACGTGGGCCTGATAACGCTCTCTGGCATATCTGGCAGACGGCAGCATCGGGTTTATGGTCTGATTGGGCCTCATTGTCTGGCGTGATTACCAGCGCTCCTACGGTAGCGAAGAATTCTGACGGTCGGCTTGAAGTTTTTGCCCGCGGTGCGGATAACGCACTCTTGCACATTTGGCAAACTACATCATCGTCGTGGTCCGCTTGGGCATCCCTCGGTGGCGCCTTAATCGACGCTTCAGCAATTAAATAACCTGCTTCGCACAAGGACGTGCATAACTTTCTGGCTTGATTGATGCATTGAAGGAAAACATTCACTATGCTGCATCGGGCCAGTAATACCTTACTTATTGTAATCAATCCAATTCTCAACACGTAAACCAAGCATTCGCTCAAACTCGCGCATAAAGATATAGTTTTGTCTATCTAATGTAGTCTCTTGGTCGAATAGACCCAAAAAGCAATGTCAAACAAAACCCCCGTTTTATAGAACATTCATGCACTAGAATCTGTGTTTTTAATGCCAGTCGGCAAATTGTTCGCTTCCGTAAAAATTATCAGATGTTTTTAATACAATTAAAACAATTATGATAAAAATATATTTTCAAATATAATAAAGATGAAACCTTAAAACAGCAAAACAGTTTATTCATAATTTATTATTTTTGAATGACTGTATGTAAAAATATATATAAACAGAAGAAGCTTTATAATGTAGCATCCCACCCACTTAATACTTCACGGACAATCAATCAGCATCAAATAAAGCATTAATTATTTCTTCAAAGAATAAAGAGTAAAAGTGAGAATATTAATTCACAGAATTAAACACCTTGCTTATTAAGTAACTATTTAGTCAATCTGAAAAATTATTTCTAACGAGGATATATATGCAACAAGAACCTATTAATATACCAAAGCCAGATAATGCCGAACTACTTGCTATAAATGAGGTAACAATCGAAAACACGTCAATCGCGTTGTCTGAAATTGTCACAGTAGTAAACACCTCCGATGGACGGATCGAAGTTTTCGGTGTGGGCACTGACAATGCCTTGTGGCACAACAGACAAACAGCACCACACTCAGGCTCTTCCTGGACCGGCTGGGTCTCTCTTAACGGAAAGGTAACCAGCAAACCTGTCGTTTATATCAATACAGACGGTCGTCTAGAGGTATTCGCACGCGGCACCGATAATGCGCTCTACCATATCTGGCAAACCGCCGCCAATGCCGGTTGGTCAAACTGGCAATCTTTAGGGGGGACAATTACTAGTGACCCAGCGGTATGTGTCAACACCGATGGCCGACTCGAAGTCTTTGCGCGTGGCACCAATAACGCTCTCTACCACATCTCACAAACTGTCGCTCATTCCGGTCCGTGGTCAAATTGGCAATCTTTGAATGGCGCGATCACCAGCAACCCCGCGGTTCATATCAACTCAGACGGTCGGCTGGAAGTCTTTGCGCGTGGTACCAATAACGCTCTCTACCACATCTGGCAAACCGCTCCTGATTCCAACCAGTGGTCAAATTGGGAATCACTCGGTGGGGCAATCACTAGCGATCCTGTCGTCATCGGTACCGCTGATGGTCGGCTTGAAGTCTTTGCGCGCGGCACTAATAACGCTCTCTACCACATCTGGCAAACCGCTCCCCATGCCGGTCCGTGGTCCAACTGGGCCTCGTTGAATGGCGTGATTACTAGCGCCCCTGCGGTGGCGAAAAATGCCGATGGCCGGCTGGAAGTTTTTGCACGCGGCACCAATAACGCTCTCTACCACATCTGGCAAACGGTATCCCATTCCGGTCCGTGGTCCAACTGGGCCACGCTGAATGGCACGATCACCAGTGCGCCAACAGCGGTGGAAGACGCCGATGGTCGGCTTGAAGTTTTTGCGCGTGGCACCGATAACGCTCTCTGGAACATCTGGCAAGCCACACCATCGTGGTCCGCTTGGGTATCCCTCAATGGCAACTTAATCGACGCTTCAGCAATCAAATAATCTGGAATAAATCCAGCTTTGCACAAAACGAACGTCACCTTCTGGCCCGATACGCTAAAGAAAATATTCACTGCGCTTTATCGGGCCAGTGGTACTGAATTTGCCGGCAAAAATCTAATATTCGATACACAGACCTGGCATATTATCGTTGATAACAAGGACATATTTTTGTCTATTTGAAACAGACTATTAGTCGAATATTCCCGGAAAACAACTGTAAACAGAATAACCTCTTTTAGGTACATGATTAAATCAGGTTCTGCGTTTCTCAATAGCCAGATTATGAATTGTGTGCTTTAATAATTATTCAATCAAATATTTTAAACGAAATTTAAAAATCCATGAAACAAATATAGTTAAAATAGAAAACAACGGCGACCTTAAAATAAAAAAACAGTTTATTTAAAAATTATTTCACTGAAATAATTTTGTATAAAAAACATATATATCCTATGGATTTCAAAGTGCATCGCGACGGTAAGGGAACGAATCCCCGGGAGCATAGATAACTATGTTACCGGGGTGAGTGAGTGCAGCCAACAAAGAGGCAACTTGAAAGATAACGGGTATAAACATGTAACCAAATAATTCGAGATAATATTTACTTAACACTTACAGATCAATAATTAACAAAAAAAACCGTTCTTTATTTTATTAAAAACAACATAGGAGGCTAGTAAAGATATCAATATATAAAGCCGAATATCTCTCTCATTAAATAATTATTTTTTGAACCAGAAAAACTATTTTTAAAGAGAATATACATATGAAAAAGGAACCCATTAAAATGCCAAATCCAGATAATACAGAAGCATATGTTGCCAGTGAGATAGCAATCGAGAACTCTGCAATAGCATTATCTGGAATTGTCTCAGTAGCAAACAATGCCGATAATCGACTTGAGGTTTTCGGTGTAAGCTCTGACAGCGCAGTGTGGCACAATTGGCAAACTACGCCGCTGCCAACCTCCTCCTGGGCCGGTTGGAGCAAAGTTAACGGAGTCGTGACTAGCAAACCCGCTGTCTGTCGTAATTCGGACGGTCGATTGGAAGTATTCGTACGTGGCACGGATAATGCTCTCTGGCACATCTGGCAGACCGCCGCCGATACCAATACTTGGTCAAGCTGGCAGCCGCTGTATGGTGGGATCACCAGCAACCCAGAGGTATGTATCAACTCTGACGGCCGACTTGAAGTCTTTGCACGCGGCACCGATAACGCTCTCTGGCATATCTGGCAAACCGCTGCCCATACCAATTCGTGGTCAAGCTGGAAATCTCTGGGTGGCACACTCACCTGTAACCCTGCCGCACATATCAACGCCGATGGCCGACTTGAAGTCTTTGCACGCAGCACCGATAACGCTCTCTGGCACATTTGGCAAACCGCTGCCCACACCGATCAGTGGTCAAGTTGGAAATCGTTGAATGGCGTGATCACTAGCGATCCAGTGGTCATCGACAACTGCGATGGTCGGCTTGAAGTCTTTGCACGTGGTGCCGATAGCACACTCCGGCATATCTCACAGATCAGCTCTGATTCCGTTTCGTGGTCAAACTGGCAATGTTTGGATGGTGTGATCACTAGCGCTCCTGCGGTGGTGAGGAATATCTCTGGTCGGCTTGAGGTCTTTGCACGCGGCGCTGACAACACGCTCTGGCGCACCTGGCAGGTTTATCATAACGGCCCGTGGTCTAACTGGAGCTCATTTACAGGCATTATCGCCAGCGCCCCAACGGTAGCGAAGAATTCAGACGGCCGGATTGAGGTCTTTGTGCTTGGCCTTGATAATGCACTCTGGCACCTCTGGCAAACTACTTCATCAACGACATCATCGTGGACCACCTGGGCTCTCATCGGCGGTATCACCTTGACTGACGCTTCTGTGATCAAATAATCTGGAAGGAACCATTCGCATAAGACAAGCGTAATCTTCTGGCCCGATGCATTAAAGAAAATATTCACTGCGCTGCATTGGGCCAGTGGTGCTTAATTTGCTGGAGTTAAATAAGATTCTAAAATAGTGCTACATCTTATATCACTCATAATCCCATATATAACAATGGGTTGAAGAGAGTCATGTGTAGCAGAATTATGAAAAGCTATTTAACCCAATATTCGACATGTAAGCTCAATACGGGTTCAAACTCATATATTATTGTTTATGACAAAGATATACTTTTGATTGAATATACCACCTGAAATGGTAAAAAATCGGCTTGTTGTTATTATAAACGGTAAAATAGATGGCAATGCCTGTATAGTTGTTCCTCTATCAAGCAAATGTGATCAAAATAAATTACAACGTGAAATGCACGTTGTAATTGATAAAAGCGTTGTTGAAAATATGAAATATTTTGAACAAATAACACGTTGGGCAAAAGCGGATCTTGTACAACAAGTCAGCCGACAACGGCTACAAAGACCAAGAACTGATAGAGGTTATTTAAATCAAATTTTACCCAAAGAAATCGTCACTAAAATTCAATTGGCAATAATTAAATCCATAAACGCAAGTCAATTGTTATCAACATCATGACACTTGATTTCTCCAGTAAGAGCGCTCACAATATAGCCGTTGCCCATAAAGGCCCAAAATATTTATTCCCTTTGAGGGACCTGCGAAGCCTAGCAATTCAATTAGCTAGGCTTCTGCCATTCTAGCATCCCATAATTTCAACAAAGAATTTCCATAAAAAAGCTCTTAGTACACAAAGGCTCAGGCTGCTGGCAAAAACTAATAAGACATTTGTTCAGATTTTAGATTGGTCATACTGGCGGCAACATCAATAACGAGCTCAACAATCTCGCTATCATCATCAAGGAAATTCTTTACCAACAAGGCAATTACGGCTGTAGTATTAGACAGCAAAAACCAGTCAACATTGGGAAATTCTCTCAACCACTTCGGCAACTCAGCTTTGCTTTCCACACAGAGCCAAATTAACCAGACCAAAATTACAACTAAATTTGCGAATTGCTTCCAGATTTTACTTGTGTAAGTTTAAAGCTTGGTGCGATACCATAACGAAAGAATTGATTCACAAATTTAACTAAGACCACTGCATGATTAATACAGAAACTTTTGACACCCACACGCCCATGATGCAGCAATATCTCCGTCTTAAAGCACAGCATCCTGATATCCTGCTGTTTTACAGAATGGGGGATTTCTATGAGCTATTTTATGACGATGCCAAAAAGGCGGCAAAATTGCTGGATATTTCCCTGACCAAACGAGGTCAATCAGCCGGCAATCCTATCCCTATGGCAGGCGTGCCACATCATGCAGTAGAAAACTACTTAGCTAAGCTGGTTCAATTAGGTGAATCAGTCGCTATCTGTGAGCAAATTGGCGATCCTGCCACCAGCAAAGGCCCGGTTGAACGTAAAGTTGTTCGCATCGTTACTCCCGGCACCGTGACAGATGAAGCTTTATTACAGGAACGGCAAGATAATCTGCTGGCGGCTATTTGGCATGATAATCAAGGATTTGGTTATGCCACACTAGACGTGACATCTGGCCGCTTCCAAATATCTGAAATGGCAGAGCTGGAAACGATAGCCGCTGAATTGCAACGTAGCCGTCCTGTCGAATTGCTCTATCCTGAAAGTTTTGAACATATGGCGCTGATTGAAAATTTTCATGGCCTGCGCCGCCGTCCTTTATGGGAATTTGAGCTGGATACCGCAAAACAGCAATTGAACCTGCAATTTGGTACCCGTGATCTCGTCGGTTTTGGTGTGGAAAAAGCAGCGCTTGCTCTGCGTGCCGCTGGTTGCCTGTTGCAATATGTCAAAGATACTCAACGCACGGCGCTGCCACATATTCGCGGCATTACGATGGAACGTCAGCAAGATACGGTTATTATGGATGCCGCCACCCGTCGTAATCTGGAACTGACACAAAACCTGTCCGGCAGCACAGATAATACTCTCGCTTCTGTTCTTGATCTGTGTGTTACCCCGATGGGTAGCCGAATGTTAAAACGCTGGTTGCATGCCCCTGTCAGGGAGCGCCAGATATTAGAAAATCGTCAACAAGCTATCGCTACTTTGCAGGAAATTGGCTTGGAGTTGCAGCCATTTTTGCTACAGGTAGGTGATCTCGAACGTGTGTTAGCACGCCTGGCTCTACGCTCTGCTCGTCCAAGGGATCTGGCAAGAATGCGCCATGCATTCCAGCAATTACCAGATATCCATCAAGTTATGGACTCCTCAGATTCCCCTTATATCAAGCAATTGCAGAAGAATATCGGCAGGTTTGATGAATTACAGGAATTACTTGAAAGAGCGATTGTAGAAACCCCTCCGGTGTTGGTTCGCGATGGTGGCGTAATCGCACCGGGTTATAACAGTGAACTGGATGAGTGGCGCACACTGGCTGATGGCGCTAGTAATTATCTGGAACAACTGGAAATCCGCGAACGGGAAAAGCTGGGTATTGATACTCTGAAAGTCGGCTTTAACGGTGTTCATGGCTACTATATTCAAGTCAGCCGAGGACAGAGCCATCTGGTGCCAATCCATTATGTCCGCCGCCAAACACTGAAAAATGCTGAGCGTTATATCATCCCTGAGCTAAAAGAGTATGAAGATAAGGTTCTGACCTCTAAAGGGAAATCTCTGGCAATAGAGAAAGCGCTTTACGAAGAATTATTCGATCTGCTATTGCCTCATTTGGCCAAATTACAAACCAGCGCCGAAGCACTGGCTGAACTTGATGTATTGGCAAATCTGGCAGAACGCGCTGAAACCCTGAATTATGTTTGCCCAACATTGAGCGATAAACCGGGAATTCAAATCACCGGTGGTCGTCATCCGGTTGTTGAGCAAGTTCTGCGTGAACCATTTATCTCAAACCCACTCTCTTTATCTTCACAGCGGCGTCTGCTAATTATTACCGGTCCAAACATGGGCGGTAAAAGTACCTATATGCGTCAGGCGGCACTTATTACACTTCTGGCCTATATCGGTAGCTTTGTACCGGCTGAAAAAGCAGTCATCGGCCCAGTTGATCGTATATTTACCCGTGTAGGTGCCTCCGATGATCTGGCATCCGGCCGTTCAACCTTCATGGTCGAAATGACCGAAACCGCCAATATCTTGCACAATGCGACAGAACAAAGTTTGGTATTGATGGATGAGATTGGCAGAGGGACATCAACCTACGATGGCCTTTCTCTGGCATGGGCGTGCGCAGAAAATCTGGCAAACCGCATTAAAGCAATGACGTTGTTCGCCACTCACTATTTTGAGCTGACCACATTGCCGGAAAAACTTGAAGGCGTGGTTAATATTCATCTGGATGCGGTAGAGCATGGCGATACCATCGCATTTATGCACAGCGTACAAGAAGGCGCAGCCAGTAAGAGTTACGGGTTGGCAGTTGCTTCCCTCGCCGGCGTTCCACGTGAAGTGATTAAACGGGCGCGCCAGAAACTTAAAGAGCTGGAATCGCTATCCAACCATGCAACGGCAAGTCATGTCGATACACCGCAGCTTGCGCTATTAACAGAGGAAACATCACCGGCGGTTGAAGCATTAGAAAATCTTAATCCAGATTCACTGACTCCGCGTCAAGCATTAGAATGGATTTATCGACTAAAAGATATGGTGTAAGAACGTGTTTGACAAAAACCTTTTACAACCGATATACCATTTTTTGCAATGTGAAACCCCGGATTTGTGGGTAGATAAAGCAAAGCAGCCTGAAAATTTACCTGTGCTTCTACGCGATCATCTATTATGCGAACTGAAAGCAGCACAGAGCGCTATGTTTTTGATCCGAAAGTATGCAGTAGATCAGCGAAGTGAGGATACACTTCTGGCATGGTTTAAACCTTATGAAGATTTTGCTTACAAGAAAATTGGCGATCTCAATTCACTAAGAGGTCAAAACCAAGCGACCAAACAGATCACTGCTAAAGCTAATTCACCCTATAGCCAGGATCTGATTGATAAAATGGTGCTGCTGATTAAAGAAGAGTTACATCACTTCTATCAAGTGCTAGAAATCATGGACGCACGCAATATCAGCTATGAAAGCATCACTGCCAGCCGTTATGCTAAAGGCATGCTCAGCCATATCACCAACCATGAACCTTATACATTGGTGGATAAGCTAATTATCGGCGCTTATATTGAGGCGCGTTCTTGTGAACGCTTCGCCAAATTGGCCCCTCATTTGGATGAAGATCTGAGTAAATTTTATATCTCGCTGCTGCGCTCTGAAGCACGTCACTACCAGGACTATCTTTCACTAGCGCAATCTATTGCTAATGAAGATATTACCGAACGGGTAAACTATTTTGGCCGTGTTGAAGCTGAATTGATTCAAAATCCAGATAGCGATTTTAAATTTCACAGTGGCATTCCTGTAATTTAAACTGAATGTATATTGATTAATAAAAGAAAGGTGAGCTTATACTCACCTTTCAGACCAACGACAAAACAATTGAGATGGTTCAGAATCAGGGACATTGAAATATGTCAATCAAGCTATTTGCAATCGATGAAGATGAGACACATCGATATGCTGTTTTGCCTGCCATAAATCATAGTCCACCTGCATTCCCATCCAAACTTGAGGTGAACTGCCAATAACAACAGACAATTTCAGTGCCATTTCTGGCGAAACATCAGACTTGCCAACAACCAAGCGTTGCACAGTTGATGGTGCTACACCCAGTGCCTTAGCCAAGCCTCTGGCGCTCAAATTCAGAGCCTCCATAGCCTCTTTAACTAATATTCCGGGATGCGGGGGGTTATACATCATAACCATTAGTGGTAATCCTCATAGTTCACAATGTAGACATCACCATCATACAACTCAAAGGTGATTCGCCAATTCCCTGTCACAGTAATAGACCACACACCATTCCTGTTTCCTGTAAGTGGGTGTAAAAAAAAGCCCGGGATATCTACATCTTCAATTTTTACAGCTCTATTCAACACCTCAAGACGGGTAGCAATTTTTGGAGCTTGCATAGCATTAATACCGGCTGTAGAACCTGTTTCAAAAAACTTTTTCAACCCTTTATGTTTAAAACTCTTAATCATATCCGTCCGCTGAACAGTGCTGCTCGGTACAATTATCATACTCAGCCGCCGCACTATACGCAACACCTTTACAAGTCACAGTGAGACTTTAAAAGCCATCCGTGGCTTAGATGGAATTATGCTGGCAATAAACAGACGAAATGAATTTAATCCCGAGAGGCCGGATATAATGTGGTGTATTAATATCAATTATATTCAAACGAAAATAAGAGTAGAACTATCCGGCGATAACGATGAACTTGTCCCCTTGAAAAGGAAAACTATTTGGAAGAGGATAATGAAGTGCCCTAAATTAGTCGACCACCGTAATTTAAATATCAGAAATCTTTGATTGAAATTTACTATCATCATCTAAGACAAAATTAGGGAAATCCTACCGGGTACTGAAGAACCTGATAATACCAAGCATCAACAATGCAAAAACAGGAACAACAGCTCTTCAGAACCCAAGTAGTTAAACTACTCAACAATTAAGTACGGAATAACGCTTCAATATTCAAACCTTGAGTTTGCATAATATCTTTCAGACGTCGCAAACCTTCGACCTGGATCTGACGCACTCTTTCCCTTGTCAAACCAATCTCTTTGCCCACATCTTCCAGCGTTTCAGCCTCATATCCCAAAAGACCAAAACGACGCGCTAATACTTCACGTTGCTTCGAATTCAACTCAAACAGCCATTTGACGATACTCTTTTTCATATCGTCTTCCTGTGTTGTTCCCTCCGGCCCACTTTCATTCTCATCCGATAAAACATCCAATAGCGCTTTATCAGAATCACTGCTAATAGGGGTATCAACCGAAATGATGCGCTCATTCAATCGCAACATACGGCTTACATCATCAACCGGTCTATCCAGTTGTTCTGCTATCTCTTCCGGGCTAGGTTCATGATCCAATTTATGGGCAAGTTCTCTTGCTGTACGCAAGTAGACGTTGAGTTCTTTAACAATGTGGATTGGCAACCGAATAGTACGGGTTTGATTCATAATCGCCCGCTCAATAGTTTGTCGAATCCACCATGTTGCATAGGTAGAAAACCTGAACCCGCGCTCCGGGTCAAATTTTTCAACAGCACGGATAAGGCCAAGATTACCTTCTTCAATCAAATCAAGAAGGGCTAAACCTCTATTACTGTAACGACGAGAAATTTTAACAACCAATCGCAAGTTACTTTCGATCATTCTCTGGCGGGCCAGAACATCACCACGTAATGCCCGCCTTGCGAAAAAAACCTCTTCTTCCGCCGTCAGCAAAGGAGAAAAACCAATCTCGCCAAGATAAAGTTGTGTTGCATCAAGAACCCGCTGGTTCATGCCCTGCAATACATCTAAATCATTCTCAAAATCAGTTATATCATCCTCATCGTTCTTCAATAATTTCTCATCGAAGTCGTCAGCTTCAATACCACTTTCATCTAAATCCGCATCATCATACAACTCGTTAACTTTCAGCGTATTTTGGCTCATAAGCTGCCCCTACCCATGATAATGCAGGCAGAATTCAGCATTCTGCCCAGTTTATCGCTGCGGAAGATAACGCAGCGGGTTTACGGATTTTCCCTTGTAACGAATTTCAAAGTGTAATCTTACAGAACTGGTACCCGTGCTACCCATAGTGGCAATTTTTTGCCCCGCCTTGATGTCCTGCTGCTCACGAACCAACATCGTATCGTTATGAGCATAGGCACTCAGGTAGTCATCGTTATGTTTTATAATTATCAGATTTCCATATCCACGTAAGGCGTTTCCGGCGTAGACAACTCGACCACCCGCTGTTGCAAATACTGACTGACCCCTGCTGCCTGCGATATCAATCCCTTTGTTACCCCCTTGGGTATCAGAGAAACTTTCAATCATTTTACCTTCAGCCGGCCACATCCAACTGCTAACAACACTGTTTCCACTGCTCGCGGTTGTCGTCGGTGATTCTAGATACGTATTGTTTACTGTTGACGTAGTTGCCCTTGGCAACATTTTTACACTCTTTTGTATCCCGGAATTTGCAGGATACGCATTAGTTGATTGAGAATCAACCAGGGCTGTTTGCATTTGATTATGGTTATGAGCGGTTAACATCCCGCTACTACTGGTCCTCAAAGTCTGCCCCACCGTCAGACTGTAAGGTTCTGAAATATTATTTTTGCTCGCAAGATCACGAAAATCATTACCGGTGATCCAAGCGATATAAAACAGAGTATCACCATGTTTGACTGTATAAGTGCTGCCGTTATAGCTGCCCTTAGGAATACTGTCATAATCACGGTTATAAACAATTCTCTCCTGCGAATTGTTATCAGCCCCCCCCATTGATGAAGGTGAAGATGGCATCGGCGTAGATATAGCAGAATTGCCAGAATATATTACCGGATGATGACTCCCTCTGCTTTGTTTTTGATCAATACTGGTGATAGGCGCAGGACGAGTTGGCGTATTTGTACAACCGACTAACCAGACTCCCATCAATAAACACGTTACAATCCGCTGTATTTTTTTCATTGGGCTTCCCGAATTCATATTTCCTTCCCCCATAACGGCAAAGATAAGCGTAAAAATTAATAATTTCTAAAGGTTATACATAACCGCAAAAATCCCAAAACGAAAGTAATTTCGCTTATTAAAGCAAATATAACCATTAATTGAAAAATAGTTGCAACAGACTATGAACTTAAGCCAGTTCCCCTTGCACAAGGGGCACAAAGCGTACAGCTTCGATCACTTCACTATGAAAACCATTGCCATGACGTTTCACGGATTTAAGAATTTGTGTACGCTCACCTACCGGTAAAACCATAACTCCCCCATCCGTAAGCTGAAGCATCAATTCTTGTGGGATATACGGAGGCGCTGCGGTCACAATAATAGCATCAAATAACCCACGCGACGGCCATCCTTGCCAACCATCCCCATGACGGGTTGAAACATTATGCAAATCAAGTTGTTTCAACCGCCGTTTAGCCTGCCACTGTAAACCCTTGATTCGTTCTACCGAGAAAACATGTTTGACCAAATGCGCTAATATTGCCGTCTGATAACCAGAGCCGGTACCAATTTCCAAAACCTTAGCATCAGGTGTTAATTGAAGCAGTTCAGTCATACGGGCGACAATATAAGGCTGAGAAATCGTTTGCCCATGACCAATAGGCAAAGCTGTATTTTCATACGCTTTATGTGCCAGTGCTTCATCGACAAAACGCTCCCTCGGCACGGCGGAAATAGCGGCCAGTAAACGTTCATCTTTTATTCCCTGCTGGCGTAATTGTGTCAGCAAATTTTTCATTGCCCGACTCAGCATTCTCCATCAACCTCAGCTTTAGCTAACCAATCTCTTACTAACGCCTGCGCTTTATACGCAGTCAGATCTACCTGTAATGGCGTAATAGAGACATATCCTTGTTCCACCGCCGCAAAATCTGTTTCAGGGCCAGCATCATGTTTATCTCCCGGCGGCCCCAACCAGTAAAGCATGTTGCCTTTCGGATCTTGCATAGAATAAACTTCTTCCGCGGCATGGCGGCTACCACAACGAGTTACCCGAAAACCTTTAATTTGCTCAAGTGGCAGATCAGGTACATTCACATTCAGAATATTACCCGCTCTCAAAGGCGTTGTTTGTAACATTTGTAGCAAACGACAGGTGACTTCTGCCGCTGTTTGGTAATGCAATTCACCATTCAGTGAAATAGCCAATGCCGGCAACCCTAGATGGCGGCCTTCCATTGCAGCCGCAACCGTTCCCGAATAAATCACATCATCTCCAAGGTTAGGACCGCGATTAATACCAGAAACAACGATCTCAGGACGAGGAAGAACGAGACGATTAACACCGAGATAGACACAATCTGTTGGTGTGCCACCCAATACCGAGATATCACCATTCTCCAGCGTATTAACACTTAATGAGCGATCAAGAGTCAATGCGTTAGATGCGCCACTCCGATTACGATCAGGCGCAACAACCTGCACATGATAATTTTCTCGCAATGCTGCCGCTAAAACCTGAATCCCTGGCGCAGTTACACCGTCATCATTACTCAACAATATTCGTAACATTATTTTGATCCTGATTGATAATTTCCCTGACCACACTGGTAGCAAAACTGCCAGCGGGTAACCAGAAACTGATTTTCACCGTGTCATTATCTTGCCATTGCCAACTCAGATTCTGAGGTTGCACCAGAATCGCCCTACGGGAACCATCCACTCTTTCACGCCTGATAAGTTCCCACAATGATTCATAGGGCTGTAAATATTGCCGTTCAAAATCCGCAGCTTGGTGCTGTGTTCCCAATTCACCGTCACCGGGGAGCGGTGCCGTTATTTGTAACTCTCCATCGATCACCCGCTGTTGCAATAAAGGCAATTCAGTTTCGTCAGCAACAAACCAACTACCACGCCCTGTTAATTGTAAGGCGTCACCCTTCATTACCTGCTGCTGTTGTTTCAGAATAATCCGCGCACTGGCTACCGCATTAAACATAGCACTACGACTGGCTGACAGATAGAAACTGCGTTTATTTCTCTCTTTTACTCGGATTTCATTATTTGCCCAACGCTGCGCTTGAATCAGATTCTGTCCATCCCGGCCAAAACGCTGTTCACCAAAATAGTTAGGCACGCCACCTTGCTGAATTAGCCGTAGTCTGTTTTCAACAAATTGGTGATGACTGATTTTCCGCAAAATCAGCGTAAATGAATTTCCTTTCAATGCGCCAATGCGCAGTTTACGTTTCTGACGGGCTGTCGTCAGAACTTCACATCCCTCAAGCTGAAACGAGGCAAAATCAGGTTCCTGTTTGCCCGGTAAGTGCAAACAAAACCACTGCTCTGTCACTGCGTGACGGTCTTTTAAGCCAGCATAACTGACCGATCTAGACGGTATACCAGCGAAACGAGCGAGGTTATCTGCAACAAATTGGGTATTACAGCCCGTTTTACGGATGTGCGCCATTAAGTGCTCACCTTCTCCATCAGGAGAAAACCCCAAATCTTCACAGACAATAAAATCTTCCGGCAAGGCTTTTAGTATCCCCGTCGCTTCTGGTTGTCCATACAGCCAATTTAATTCAGCCAATACCATCAATTATTCCTTAACCAGCAAAGCAACTGCTTCGCAAGCAATACCTTCTTTACGCCCAACAAATCCCAATTTCTCGGTAGTTGTGGCTTTAACATTGATATCATCAATGTGACATTGCAGATCTTCTGCCAGATTGACTCTCATTTGTGGGATATGCGGCAACATTTTGGGTGCTTGAGCGATAATCGTAATATCCAAATTACCAATCCGATAACCCTTTTCTCTGATACGTGAATAGGCTTCGCGCAATAATTTACGACTATCCACCCCTTTAAGCGCTGGATCAGTGTCTGGGAATAACTTCCCGATATCGCCCAATGCCGCAGCACCTAACAGAGCATCCGTTGCCGCATGGAGAGCAACATCACCATCAGAATGCGCCAACAACCCTTGTTCATAAGGAATACGAACACCACCGATAATAATCGGCCCTTCACCACCAAACTTATGTACATCGAAACCGTGTCCGATCCTCATGATGTCTGTTCCTTTATTTTCTAGACAGATAAAATTCTGCCAATGTCAAATCCTCAGGACGCGTGACTTTTATATTGTCTGAACGCCCATTAACCAACACCGGTTGATAGCCACAATATTCCAGAGCAGAGGCTTCATCTGTAATATTAGCGTGTTGCGAAAGGGCTTTTGACAAACAATCCCTTAGTAACATCAATGGAAAAAACTGCGGCGTCAGTGCATGCCAGAGATCTTGCCGTTCTACCGTATGGTCAATAACTTGACCAGTCCGCCCACGTTTCATCGTATCGCGGACCGGCGATGCCAGAATACCGCCGCATGCCATATTTCCCTGTTCATCTGTTTCTGCTAATTGTAACAAACGGTCAAGATCGTCATGGTGTAAACAAGGGCGGGCCGCATCATGCACTAAAACCCAACCATTATCATTGCCCGTCAAATGAGCCAGATGATTTAAACCAGCCAGCACAGAATCTGCTCGCTGTTCACCACCCACTACCGTTGTAATGCGCGAATCTGATGCAACTTCAAGAGATTGAAACTGTGTGTCCGTGGGATTTAAAACAATCACAATGTGCTGAATACGGGGATGATCAAGTAATACAGCCAAGGTGTGCTCAATAATGGTCTTTCCGGCAATAGACAGGTATTGCTTTGGGCAATCCGAATTCATTCGGCTACCAATACCCGCTGCTGGCACCAAAGCAATAATATCAGCACAGGAATGAAGTAATAGATTGTTCATTTTAATTATTGAGTATTATTTAGAGTCGAGGGACGCGAAGTGTTTTCTTTAGATTTATCAACGATTAAACGATAGAAAGTTTCACCCGGTTTGATCATACCCAATTCATTACGGGATCGCTCTTCGATGGCTTCCTGTCCACCAGTAAGATCATCAATTTCCGCCGATAACTGATCGTTACGCGCTTTAAGTTTGCTGTTATTACGCTCTTGCATCGCAACATCATTCTTAACCCGCACATAATCATGAATGCCGTTTTTACCAAGCCACAGTGAATACTGTAGCCATCCAAGTAAAACCAGTAATAGTAGCGTCAGTTTACCCATTTCCGCCCCCTGAAATATCTGTCAATCATCCCATAACTCAAAGAATGACGCTACTATCACAAAACAGGGTAGGAGAAAAATAGTCGAATGCAGTTATTTTACACAAGCACATCACTGAAAACGCAATAATGTGCTTTTTGTTGACGTCATTCGTGATGAATCCTTGAACGTATAATGCCGCTCTTTTCCAATTCCACCAGCAACTGGGCCACAGAAGCTTCAACGGGTTGTTGGCCTGCAAGGTAAATTTCCGGGTTATCGGGAACCTCATAGACTGAATCAATCCCCGTGAAATGACGAATTTCACCGGCACGAGCTTTTTTGTACAATCCTTTCGGATCACGAGATTCGCAAATCTCCAACGGCGTATCGACAAAAACTTCAATAAATTTCCCTGGTTCCAGCAGTTCTCGAACCTTTTGCCGTTCTGCTTTATGAGGAGAGATAAAAGCCGTCAGCACAACTAAACCCGCATCAACCATCAAACTGGCGACTTCACCTACACGGCGGATATTTTCTTGCCTATCCAGTTCGGAAAAACCCAAATCGCTACAAAGGCCATGACGCAAGTTATCGCCATCAAGCAAATAAGTTTTTATTCCCCGTTGAAACAGGGCCTGTTCTAAGGCCCCTGCTACAGTGGATTTCCCTGAACCCGATAAACCTGTGAACCAAATAACCAATGCAGGATGGCCGTTTTCAACCTCCCGCTGCGTTCTGGTCAGTTGATGTGGATGCCAGACAACGTTTTCTGATGTCAGATTTTCAATGTCAGCCAATTTATTTCCCTCCCAGTAAATCTCTGGCTCCCCAATGAGGGAAATGACGGCGAATCAACCGATTCAATTCCAGTTCAAATTCGCTGAATTCTTTTGGCCCTTCATACACATCTGTCTGAATCTCACGTACTAACCCGGCACCAACAGTGACGTTAGTCAGTCGATCGATCAAAATAATGCCGCCAGTGTCGCTATTTTGCTGATAGCTATCGAGCATTAATGGTTCTTCAAAAGAAAATTCCACCGATCCGATGGCATTTAATGGTAAATCAACAGCCACCCGCTGTGTCAGGTTAGTAATATCAACCTGATACTGAATATTCTCAACTTTGCCACGGCTCTTTTTACCCGCCACTTTGATATCAAGGTTCTGCCCCTGCACCAAAGGCTGCTCAGACATCCATACCACATCCACCAGCGCATGTCGGGTAACCATCATCTCATCATCGGCAGAAATCAGCAGATCTCCTCGGCTGATATCAATCTCATCTTTCAGCACCACCGTAATGGCCTCACCCGGAACAGCAAAATCCAGATCACCATTGAAAGTCACTATCCTCTCCACCCGTGAGCCGATACCGGATGGCATGACTTTAATTTTCTGCCCTTTACGTAAAATCCCGGACGAAAGTGTGCCACTGTAACCACGAAAATCGAGATCAGGCCGGCTAACATATTGAACCGGAAAGCGCAGTAACTGCTTCGAGGCTTCCTTTTTTACATCAACTGTTTCAAGGATATCCAACAACGCTGGCCCTTCATACCAATCCATATTGCGACTTCTAGTGACAATATTATCGCCATCAAGTGCCGAGATTGGGACAAAATGAACGTCCAAATTTGTCGGTAATTGGGCAGCGAAATTCATATAATCCTGTTTGATCTGATTAAAAACTTCCTGACGATATTCCATCAGATCCATTTTATTCACCGCTACCACCAAATGGCGAATACCTAGCAATGTACTGATAAAACTGTGACGACGGGTCTGCTCCTGAACACCTTTACGCGCATCAATCAACAGAATTGAGAGATCACAGGTCGATGCCCCCGTTGCCATATTACGGGTGTACTGCTCATGTCCCGGTGTATCAGCAATGATAAATTTGCGTTTTTCTGTTGAAAAATAGCGATAAGCCACATCAATGGTGATGCCCTGCTCACGCTCTGCGGCAAGACCATCCACCAATAAAGCCAGATCTAATTTTTCACCTTGAGTACCAATACGTTTACTGTCATTCTGCAACGTTGAAAGCTGATCTTCGTAGATCTGACGGGTATCATGTAACAAGCGTCCAATCAGGGTACTTTTGCCATCATCCACACTGCCACATGTCAAGAAACGCAGTAATCCTTTCTCTTGTTGAACACGCAGATAAGCTTCCACACCGCCCTGCTGTTTAATTTGATGAGCAATTATTTCATTCTGTGCAAGTGCTGACATGGTTGCTCTCCTTAGAAATAACCTTGACGTTTTTTCAGTTCCATAGAAGCAGATTGATCACTATCAATCAGCCGACCTTGCCGTTCACTTGTCGTCGATATCAGCATCTCTTCAATAATTTCCGGCAATGTTTCAGCTTCAGATTTCACGGCTCCCGTCAACGGCCAACAACCAAGAGTACGGAAACGAACTTTGCGCTGACTGATAACCTCGCCCGGTTTCAGATCGATCCGATCATCATCAACCATAATCAGCGTACCCTCACGCTCCAAGACCGGACGTAATTTGGCAAAATAGAGAGGAACAATATCAATTTGTTCCAAATAGATATATTGCCAAACATCCAATTCAGTCCAATTAGACAGTGGGAATACGCGAATGCTTTCGCCTTTATTAATCTGGCCGTTGTAATTGCGCCACAATTCAGGACGCTGGTTTTTAGGGTCCCAACGATGTGAGCGATCTCGGAAAGAATAGATCCGCTCCTTAGCCCGCGATTTCTCCTCATCACGACGAGCGCCGCCGAAAGCAGCATCAAAACCATATTTATCCAGTGCCTGCTTTAACCCTTCCGTTTTCATGATGTCAGTATGTTTGGCACTACCATGCACAAATGGATTAATTCCCATTGCTTCCCCTTGCAGGTTACGATACACCAACAGTTCAAAGCCGTAATTCTTCGCAGTACGATCACGAAATTCGTACATTTCACGAAATTTCCATCCCGTGTCCACATGCAGCAAAGGAAATGGCAATGTTCCCGGATAGAACGCCTTGCGTGCAAGATGAAGCATGACCGAAGAATCTTTACCGATAGAGTAAAGCATCACCGGGTTTTCAAACTCGGCGGCCACTTCCCGTATAATATGAATACTTTCAGCTTCAAGTTGCTGCAAGTGTGTCAATCTTTTCTCATCCATTACAACTCCTTATGCAAAATCGACTACTGCCGGACGGCTTATCTTGGCAATAGATTGCTGCCCAAACCAAGCTATCTGATGGTGAAGTTGAGCCACCTCTCCCACCACTAGTAAGGCCGGCGACGGGGCCTGCTGTGCTAACTGTTCCAGTTCAAGCAAAGTGCCGGTTAACACTTGCTGCTCTAAACGAGTACCACAACCAATGACGGCTACCGGTGTATCTTCCGCTCGCCCATGTAAAATTAATTGATGACTTATCAAGGCGGCTTTGACCGTCCCCATATAAATCACCAGAGTCTGATGACCTCTGGCTAAAGCCGGCCAATCCAGCTCATTCCCCTTTTCTCGGCAATGACCTGTAATAAAAGTGATACTCTGTGAGTGTTCCCTGTGAGTCAAAGGAATGCCCGCGTAAGCCGTCGCTCCGATGGCGGCAGTAATTCCCGGTACAACCTGAAAAGGAATGCCTGCTGATGCTGCAACCTGTAATTCCTCACCACCACGGCCAAAAATAAAGGGATCACCGCCTTTAAGACGAACGACTTTTTTCCCCTGTCTGGCAAATTTCACTATCAACTGATTAGTTTCCTCCTGAGAAACAGAGTGATTACCCGCTCTTTTGCCAACGCAAATTTTATCTGCATCACGACGAACCAGATCCAGTACCTCGCTGCTGACCAAATGATCATAAAGCACCACATCAGCCTGCTGAATAACCTGCAATCCCTTTAATGTCAGCAATCCCGGATCACCCGGCCCTGCCCCAACCAGAGCCAGTTCTCCTTGCGAATCAGACTGTTCCAGTTGTAACTCAAGCTGTTTTTCCGCCTGTTGAATCTGACCGTTTGCAACCAACATAGCGAAACGACCATTGAAAGCCTGTTCCCAAAAGGAACGACGCTGGCGCATGGAAGTGAATCGCTGTTTTACTCGCTCACGCCACTTCCCGGCGATTTTTGCCATCGTACCAAGACTGGAAGGTAGTAATGCCTCCAGTTTCTCCCGGATTAAACGCGCTAATACCGGCGCTTTTCCCGCCGATGAGATCGCCACCAAGACCGGAGAACGGTCGATAATTGATGGAAAAATAAATGAGCAATGAGCTTGATCATCAACGACATTGACCAAAATACCTCGCTTATCAGTCTCAGAAAAAACCTGATGATTTAGAATACGATCATCAGTCGCCGCAATAACTAAAAAGATGCCATCAAGATATTCAGGTTGGAACTCTCCCTGATACCATTCCAACTCACCAGCTTGATAACGCTGTTGTAATTCAGAACTCAATTCAGGCGCTACAACCTGTAATAATGCACCTGCCCGTAGTAGTAGAGTCGCCTTACGTGCAGCCACCTCTCCACCACCGACAAGTAATACAAGCCGCCCTTTCAGCTCAACAAATATCGGTAAGTAATCCACAATTGCCCTTGATATCCAGTGAAATATTTATAAGTACTGAAACTGTTTCGAATGAATATATGAGTCAGCGGTAAAGTTATAAAATGACAAAAAAGAATTTGATGTTCTGTAATGGAATATAAGCGATCTCGCCAAAATAGCTTTATTAATCATCCCCCTCGCCCTAAAACACAGCGAGGGCTTTATCATTATCCCCACTCAGGAAATACCGGGTTTTTAATTTTCATGTAACCCACATTCTCGTTTCAAGCCAAAGAAACGGGTTTGTTCTTCACTCATGCCCGGTTCCCATTTTTGGGTTGTATGGATGTCACCAACAGAAAGATAACCTTGTTCCCATAATGGATGATATTCCAAGCCATGTTTTGTCAGATATTGATGCACACGCCGGTTATCCCAGTCGATAATCGGCAAAATCTTAAATACTCCCCGCTGTACAGCCAGAACCGGTAATTTTGATCGACTTTCAGATTGCTGACGGCGTAAACCAGCAAACCAACTTTGTACATTTAAACTTTTCAAAGCTCGATTCATTGGTTCAACTTTATTAATCTGATTGTAACGTTCTATTCCCGCTACGCCTTGTTCCCACAATTTCCCATAGCGAGCTTCCTGCCAGGCCGGAGAATATTCAGCACTGAATATTTGCAGATTCAGTTTCAACTGCGTTGTGAGTTTATCGATGAATTGATAAGTTTCAGGGAATAGATAACCGGTATCAGTAAGAATGACCGGAATATCAGGATATTCTTGTGTCACTAAATGAAGGCATACCGCCGCCTGAATACCAAAACTGGAGGAAAGAACAAATTCCCCTGGCAAATTTTCTAATGCCCAGTTTACCCTCTGATCAGCATCCATCATTTCAAGCCGAAGATTAATCTCAGCCAGCGATTGCTCTTGCTGTTCAGCAGTCACTCCAGCGAATTGAGATAAGTTGAATTGGCTCATACCGCCTCCTGCCAATCATAAAAATCGCGAGCTGAATCCAAGACCGGCTTGATAATATCCATGCGGATCAGGAAATCGCCAAAACCTTCATTTGACTGCCGCCCTGTCGCCCAACGCTCAATAAGTTCATCCATAATAGATAAAATCTCTTGTGAGCTGATATTTTCTTTATACATGCGTGGAATACGGGTGCCAATCCGATTACCGCCAAGGTAAAGGTTATAACGATCAAGCGCTTTGCCGACTAACCCTACCTCCGCCAACATCGCTCTACCACAACCATTCGGACAACCTGTCACCCGCAAAACAATATGTTCATCACCAATACCGTGTTTATTCATCAGTTGTTCAACATGGGTGACAAACTCCGGTAAAAAACGTTCAGCCTCAGCCATTGCCAATGGGCAAGTTGGGAAAGAGACACAAGCCATTGAGTTTTCACGCTGAACTGTGGTTTTATCATCAATCAATCCATGCTGACGGGCGATGGTTTCAATGCGCTGTTTCTCACTTTCAGGAATACCAGCAATGATTAAGTTCTGATTGGCCGTCAGGCGAAAATCCCCTTTATGTATTTTTGCAATTTCAGCAACACCACTTTTCAGCGGCCTGCCGGGGTAGTCCAAAAGGCGACCATTCTCAATAAACAGCGTCAAATGCCATTTATCATCGATGCCTTTCAGCCAGCCAATTTGATCACCACGACCAGTAAATTCATAAGGCCGAATTGCCTCAAATTTCACTCCGACGCGTCTCTCCACCTCTTCTCTAAAAGTGTCTACACCAACCCGCTCCAACGTATATTTGGTTTTGGCATTTTTACGTTCCGTCCGATTACCCCAGTCACGCTGAGTTGTCACCACAGCTTCCGCAATTGCCAATGTGTGCTCAAGTGGAATATAACCAAACTCACTCGCCATACGTGGGTAGGTATTTTTATCGCCGTGAGTCATCGCCAAACCACCACCCACCAGCACGTTAAAACCCACCAGCTTGTTACCTTCTGAAATGGCAACAAAGTTCAGATCGTTAGCATGTAGATCAACATCATTTTGTGGAGGAATAACCACCGTGGTTTTGAACTTACGCGGCAAATAAGTCGGCCCAAGAATCGGCTCTTCATCGGTCGTTGCGACTTTTTCTTTATCTAACCAGAGTTCAGCATAAGCACGGGTACGTGGCAGTAGATGCTCTGAGATTTTCTTCGCCCATTCGTAAGCTTGCTGATGTAGCTCTGATTGAATAGGATTCGAGGTACAAAGTACATTCCGGTTAACGTCATTTGCCGTCGCAAGCGAATCCAGTCCAACCTGATTCAGCAATTGATGCGCAGGTTTTACATTTCCTTTTAGAATGCCATGAAACTGAAATGTCTGTCGGTTAGTCAAACGGATACTGCCATAAAGGGTATTCTCTTCAGCAAACTTATCAATACCTAACCATTGCTGTGGCGTAATCACGCCACCAGGCAGACGACAGCGCAACATCATTGCATGACGTGGCTCCAGTTTTTGCTCCGCCCGTTCAGCACGGATATCACGATCATCCTGCTGATACATGCCATGAAAACGAATCAACAGGAAATTGTCCCCTGCAAAACCTCCGGTCAAGCCATTAGTTAAATCTTCGCTAATCGTTCCTCGCAAGAAGTTGCTTTCCCGCTTCATACGCTCACTGTCGGCCAGTTTACCTTCGACAATCAAAGGACCATGTTGTTTATTGTTCATTAGTACACATCCCTCTGATAACGGCGTTCAAGACGCAGTTCACTTAAAAATTCATCTGCCTGTTCGCTATCCATGCCGCCATGCTCAGTCATAATATCCAGCAACGCATGCTCCACATCTTTCGCCATGCGGTTTGCATCACCACACACGTACAGATGTGCTCCTTCCTCTATCCAATGCCACACTTCTTCACCTTGCTCACGCAGCTTGTCCTGAACATAAACTTTATGCTGCTGATCACGGGACCATGCCAGATCAATACGGGTTAACAAGCCATCTTTGACATAACGCTGCCACTCCACTTGATAGAGAAAATCTTCCGTAAAATGTGGATTACCAAAGAACAACCAATTTTTCCCTTCTGCGCCATCAGCCTCCCTTTGCTGCATAAATGCCCGAAATGGCGCAATTCCGGTTCCCGGTCCAATCATGATGACAGGCGTACGTGGATTAGCAGGCAGACGAAAATTATCGTTATGCTCAATAAAAATACGAATATCGTCATTTTCCTGTAAGCGATCGGCTAGATAGCCGGATGCACCGCCGGTGCGGGCCCGTCCGTCAATTTCATAACGAACTACACCAACTGTAAGATGAACTTCATTTTCCACCTCTGCCTGAGAAGAAGAAATTGAATAGAGTCTTGGCGTCAAAGGCCGAAGCAAATCAATAAATTGCTGTGCTTCCGGTTGAGAAGCTGCTTCTCTTATCATATCGGCAATCGGTTTATTGTGGGCGTATTGCTGTAACGCTTGTTTATCCGCAATCAAAGAAAGTAATTTTTCATCTTTCGCGAGAACGGCATATTTTTCTACAATCACACTGGTATTTTGGGTTAGCTCAACATGGCTGATCAGTGCTTCCCTTAATGATAATTTCTGACCATTAACCTCAACCTGTTCTGTTCCTTTCAACCAAAGCAAATTCAACACTTCATCCACTAGCTCCGGATCATTTTCAAACCAGATCCCCAGAGCATCACCTGGCTGATAACGCAGACCTGAATCACCCAGATCAATTTCAATATGGCGAACATCTTTATCAGAACCACGACCCGTTATTTTCTGACGGGCAGATAAGGCCGCTGTTAGTGGAGCCTGTTTAGTATAAGAAGTTGAAAAAATTTCATTTACCGATCTGCTCTGTGCAGAAACAATTACAGTCCCTGTCCCGGCCGGAATACGCTGTTTCAGAACCCCAGTTAATTGTTGACGCCACTGAACCGCAGCCTCCTGATATTCCACATCACCATCTACACGTTCCAGAAGCCGTTGAGCACCTAACTCATTCAGACGATTATCGAAATCTTTTCCGGCCTGGCAGAAGCGCTCATAAGAGGTATCACCCAAACCAAAAACCGCAAATGCCGTACCATCCAGCTTCGGGGCCTTTTTAGAATAGAGATATTTATATAATGCAACCGCTTCCTCAGCAGGTTCTCCTTCACCTTGAGTAGAAGCAATAATTATCAGTACCTTCTCTTGAGCAATTTGTTTGAATTTATAATCACCGGCATTGACCAAATTGACATTGAGTTTTTCTGCCGACAAATCATCACGGAGTTGTTCAGCCAAACGACGAGCATTACCAGTTTGTGAAGCTGAAATTAATGTAATCGTCTCCTGCGCCGGAACTGCCGGAGCCACAACCTGAACTTGTGGTTGCTGATTTACCATTCCCCAAAAATAACCAGACAGCCAAGCTAATTGAGTCGGTGAAAAATCCCCAATTGCCGACTGCAAACGCGCTAGCTGTTCAGGTGAAACCGGAAGAAGTGAAATTGAAGGTGGTTTTATGCTCATTGTCCTGTGCTGCCCTTTACGATTACCAATGTCCGTTATTTTTAGTAAATAAAATAAATAGGGATGGTTTGTAAGGTTATCTCAGCGACTTGTTACTATTTAAAGAAACTATCGCAATATCAAATAACCAAAACGCCTAACCATATTTACAGATTTAATATATCTATAAAACAGTTAATAAGAGCGGTTGCAAAAAAATGAAAAAATCAGGTTTAATTCAGAAGATCGGGTAGAATAGCGGGTTTTTTGAAGTCAGGGAGAACCACTATGAGTACAACGATTTTTAAAGATTTTCAGTTTGAAGCCGCCCACCGTCTGCCACATGTCCCAGAAGGTCATAAATGCGGTCGCCTGCATGGGCACTCATTTATGGTACGACTGGAAATTACCGGGGAGGTCGATCCTCATAGTGGCTGGATTATGGACTTTGCCGATTTAAAAGCCCTATTCAAACCCATTTGGGAACAGCTAGATCACCATTACCTGAATGATATCCCCGGACTGGAAAATCCAACCAGCGAAGTATTAGCTGCCTGGATTTGGGATAAAGTTAAACCAATAATTCCACAACTCAGTGCCGTTATGGTGAAAGAAACCTGTAATGCGGGAGCTATTTTCCGCAGTAAGTGAAACAACTTACTGCACCAGGAAACCTCCAGTGCAGTAAGCTTTTCTCAGGCGATATTCAAATATTTATGTGTTTGCATAGAAAACCGCCAATTACGGGCAATACAGGTTTCAATACATAAACGAGTAGCGTCTTCTTTCTGGCTAATGGGTTGCAGTGCAATAATACGCGATGAGTTGTCATCCAGTGTCGCTAATAACTCATCCAATGCTTCAATATCTCTTTCCCTAGCAACCGGATATTTTATTTCATTAGCCCTTAGCAAAGCCTGCTGCAATACTTGGTACCCACCACGCATGTTAACTTTTGGTGAAACTGTCACCCAAGTAGTAGCAGAGCACTTAACATGATACGTACCACTGGTTTCTATCTGACATTGGTAGCCAAGGCTTTCTAACTCTTCGATCAGAGGTATAAGATCGTAAAGGCAAGGCTCACCACCAGTAATAACAACATGACGTGCGGTATATTTCTGTTGAACAAACAGCGCTGCAATTTGCTTAGGAGATGCTTCACTCCATTCATTGCTTTCACTCGTCTTCAGCAAAATTGTTTCCAATGTCCGTTGCTGTTCCGCTTCTTTCTCCCAAGTGTGTTTTGTATCACACCAGCTACAACCAACCGGACATCCTTGCAGACGAATAAAAATTGCCGGGACTCCGGCAAAAAAACCTTCTCCCTGCAATGTCTGGAATACTTCGTTAATCGGGTAAAACATAAAAATCTCTGGTTTCATTAGGCAAGGGCGCATTATTGCAGATATCTATCCCGCGAACATCAATCTTTATGGTAAGGTACGGGGTTTGCTTCGCTTGGCTAACGTGTGACTTGTCGAGGCATTGTGTGCTTAAAATATATCTAGCACTGAGAAAGTGACAGGAATAAATAATGCAGAATAATGAAACTCAGCTGAAACGGGGTCTAACCGGGCGGCACATCCGCTTTATGGCATTAGGCTCCGCAATAGGCACAGGGCTGTTCTATGGTTCCGCAGCTGCTATTCAGCAAGCTGGACCAGCCGTATTACTCGCCTATTTAATCGGCGGTGCTGCCGTATTTATGGTGATGCGTGCATTAGGCGAAATGGCTGTTCACCATCCAGTATCCGGTTCTTTTTCACACTATGCCAGCCATTATCTCGGCCCTTTAGCCGGATTTCTAACCGGATGGAATTATGTATTCGAAATGCTGATCGTTTGCCTGGCTGACGTTACTGCATTCGGTTTCTATATGAAGCTCTGGTTCCCCCATGTGGAACAGTGGATCTGGGTATTAAGCATTGTCTGCTTTATTGGCGCAATTAATCTTTGCCATGTGAAAATTTTCGGTGAAATGGAATTCTGGCTTTCGATTGTGAAAGTCACCGCAATTATCGCTATGATTATCGGCGGCATGACTATCATGATCTATGGATTCGGCCAAGAAACAGATCATGCAACCGGCATTGCCAGTTTGTGGGAATATGGCGGTTTTATGCCTAATGGCATCAGTGGCGTGATAGCTTCACTCGCCATTGTAATGTTTGCTTTTGGGGGTATTGAAGTCATTGGTATTACTGCCAGTGAGGCCAAAAACCCCGAAAAAACGATTCCAAAAGCAATCAATGCTGTCCCTTTCCGTATTCTACTGTTCTATGTACTGACTCTGTTTATTTTAATGTGTATCTATCCGTGGAATCAGATCGGTCAAGAAGGTAGCCCATTCGTACAGATTTTTTCTAGCTTAGGTATCAATTCTGCTGCCAATATTCTCAATATCGTGGTAATAACTGCGGCAATTTCAGCGATCAATAGCGATATTTTTGGTGCTGGCCGTATGATGTATGGCATGGCACAAGAAGGGCAAGCGCCTAAATCATTCACCAAGTTGAGTCGTAATGGCGTACCTTGGATGACTGTAATCGTTATGTCAGCAGTTTTGTTAATTGGAGTCATACTCAACTATATGATTCCAGAAGAGATTTTCGTTATCATTGCCTCTATCGCAACATTTGCTACTGTATGGGTATGGTTGATGATCCTACTTTCTCAAGTTGCTATGCGCTGCAAAATGAGCAAAGAAGAAGTTAAAACCCTGAAATTCCCCGTTCCTATGTGGCCAATAGCACCTGCATTAACTATTATCTTTATGGTATTTGTTATTGTATTACTAGGCTATTTCGAGAAAACCCGTATTGCATTAATTGTGGGAATCGTATGGGTAATCTTATTATCAGTCACCTATTTCTTTAGTATAAAGAAAAATATTTTTCAAACACATCAGATAAACAAATAATTTTTACTCATAAATGCCAGATTACTCTGGCATTTATTTTAATTTATTCATAAAAGATATATTTGATATTTATTTAAATATCACTTTTACATATTAATTAAAATAAATCTTATTTTTGAAATATAAATTCATCGCAATACATAATAAATAGTTACAATAAATCAACAATGATATAATATTTTTTTAGTTATAAAATCATATTCATTTATAATGAATTAAATAAGAATTTAATTCATTATAAATAGACCAATATATTCTTATAACAAAGAATTAATGAAAATTTACAACAAGAGGATTATGATCGGAAGCATCAGTAGGTATCACAATAGCATCAGCAATATTCAACTCTCGGTAAAAAATAAAATCCAAAGGCTTACCAAACGCGATTGTCCGATAGTCGTCAGTAAAAGATACCTCTTCAAGGTGTAAATATCTGGTAAAACGTTTTAAAGCATTTAATCGTTGCTTACTCCACGCATTAAAATCACCAGCCATAATTACTGGACCATTATGTAAACGAACATGAGCACCAATATTATTTAGCTGACGGCTATACACATCTACACCAAAACTGAAATTTATCGCATGTACATTAATAACCATTAACTGACGATTATCCTGTAAAAGATAAACAGTGATGAGAGCTGATTTAGATAAACGTAAAAGAGGCTCTTTTTCTCTCAAAGGACAACAATAGACAGGATGAGAAGTTGCTAACGTCATTACACCTGATGGATGTTGTGGCAATAAAAATGCGGGAACTTGATCAGCTATCAAGTAATTTGAGGTAGCAAATTCAACTAAATCAGGAGTAGTCTGCGCTTCTTGTAATAAAATCAACTGGCTTTCGTTAGTTAGCTCCTTCAGAACCTTTCTCCATGAAGGACGCTGCTGCTTATAGATATTCCATACAACAACCCTAAGCTCATTTGTGCCAGTGATCAAAGGAGTACCTACAGGTAATGCATTCCCAAGCTGATGAGTCGACATAGGAAAAACACGTTCAACAGGCTGGCCCGCGACATACCTTATCGCATAGGTTTTTTTTACCACGTAAAAAACCTCTTAAATACAGAATAACTATAAAAACTATCCGATTTTATCAAATAAAATAAGGTAATTATTGATTTTAATACTCATAAACGACAAAAAACCCTGAGATTTCTCTCAGGGTTTCTCTGCAAATTAAGGTGGCGGTGCGGACGGGGCTCGAACCCGCGACCCCCGGCGTGACAGGCCGGTATTCTAACCAACTGAACTACCGCACCACCGAATTC
>NZ_JFGV01000020.1:0-72821 GCF_000612035.1 Photorhabdus aegyptia
TTTACCTTCCTCAATGGCGATGGGCTGACCGTTTCTCGTCTGGGTCTCTCGATTACCCTGTTTTTTAAACAAGGCTACACCCCGGAGAAAAAACAGCGCATTCTGGCCTGTTACCGCCATTTTCGCGAAGAGTTTGGCTCTCACCTGCGTTTTCACCGTCATGAGCTGGAAGGGCTAAAAAAATATTCCCCAGAAAATATTGCCAAAGTGGAAGAAGGCATTCTGAATCAGAAAAAAAACCAGCTTTCTAGTTGGGTAGTCAGTGATGGTTTTACTGACAATTCTGTGGGTTTTTATGAATCATCCCCCTTTGTTTTTTTCTTCATTAAATCACTAATAAATAGTTTTCTAGTACATAGTGAAAAAATACTTGAATGTCAGTTTATTCTATTGATGTTATTTTACGTGATTACTGCTTTTCAACCTTCGGTTAATGGTTAGTGAATTTCGACTAAATGTCATTAATCACACTACTGAAAACTTTGATTCGTTGTGTTAAATCAGTCCGTTGAATGAAATGTTTAATCTTTCTCTGTTTGTCTTTTTAAATAGTCATGTCTGGTTAGATAAATGTAAAATAAGTGGAGGGCAGTATTACTGATTTACCGATATACCCGTCATCTTTCAAGTTGCGTTTTCTCTTCCAATGTCAGCATGACATCGGACTTTTTACCCGCTTTTAAAACCACGCTGATAGATAAAAAAGGCTTTTTTTAACAATTGCCTCGTAAATCCTGGCCTAATGCGAGGGTGTCGCAAAAGGCCAGCATTGAAAATAAACCCGCAGAGATTTATTGCCTGTTATTGGAACTCCAGTCTCTGGATGCTACGTAAGGCAGAAAATACCGCTCTTTCTCCGCATGATAAATAAACCGCGATTTTGGGTAAATTTTTCTGACGCCCGGTGTGAATGGAAAGCATCAGTTGTTGTAGAAATGTCGTCATAAAGGAGCCGCGACAGTCACCCAAGGTTTTGCAGGGTATTCTCTAACGCCTGATGCAGTAATTCACGGTCGTGTCGGTAGGGAACATCCTGTGCTTCGAGTATTTGCTGAGTGATAATTCGGCCGTTAAGGTCGCTGATATCTGTACAAGGGCCAACAATTACCGCATCAATTATCCGGCTGCCAATTTTGTTTTCCATTATTTCCAGCTTATCTTTCAGTGTCAGTTCAGCAGCGGCGGCACTTAATTCTTTGCCAAGATTACCGATATAAATCATATTGGCATTGCTACGGCGCAGGGATTGGGTGAGATCTTCAAGCAAAAGCAATGGCATCAAACTGGTAAAGAAGCTGCCGGGGCCGATGATAATCAGATCTGCCTGAGTAATAGCATCCAATGCCTCTTTTGTTGCTGTCGCGGGGGGATAAAGCATCAACTCCTGAGGAATACAGTGCAACTGATCAACATTAACTTCGCCATAAATGGTGTTGCCTTGATCATCTATCGCCATCAGGTCAACGGGCTGCTCAGACATTGGAATAAGATGAGCATTAACTTTCAGTAAACTGCGGATTAAATTAATCGCCTCAAGGGGCCTGACGCTCAGATGATCCAACGCTTTAAGCATCAGATTACCCAGATTGTGCCCGGCCAATTCTCCATTGCCACCGAAACGGTATTCGAACATTGCCGACGCGACACTGGGTTCGGTAATAAGCTGATTTAAACAATTGCGGGTATCACCCCAGGCAATACCGCCTTCCGAACGCCGGATTCTGCCGGTTGAGCCGCCATTATCTGTCGTGGTGACAATGCCTGTCAGGCGGGAGCCTAGTGATGAAAGAGAGGACATAACGCGCCCAAGGCCATGACCTCCACCTAAAGCAACTACCCGATCTAAATCGGCTAATGTGCGATTTCGCATAGAATTCCTGTTGCTAACTGAACGTATATTTACCGAATAATTTTAACGTAATTTATTATAAAACACGATTAACCAACTCGCGTTATGATTGGGCGCAATGTTTTAATTAATCATCAATAGAAATTGCCTGTGATTTGTTCTGCTACTGGCTAATTCATTGTATATTCAATTATATAACGAAAGTAGGTATTCGCATTTTCCTTTGTTAAGCGCTAGAATTTGTAGTGGAAATGTAAATCACAGATGTTGAAATTAACTCCTAGCCTCTGCGTCTAACTCACTTTTTACACAGCGATATGATGTTTTGGCCGTGACCATTGAGTCACCAAGATGTGAGGCAGAAATGCCTGCGTCTCCCATGTTTGGAAAGGTGTTATTGTGGAACAACTCATAGATGCTTTTGCTCGTAAATTTTACTATTTACGGCTATCCATTACCGATGTATGTAATTTTCGGTGTACTTATTGCCTGCCGGAGGGTTATAAACCCCGTGGACATCACTCCTTTTTGACATTATCCGAAATCCGTCTTGTTGGCCGAGCGTTTGCCGATCTGGGTACAGAGAAAATCCGTTTGACGGGTGGCGAACCGACCATGCGCCGTGATTTCACCGATATTATTTCCGTCATACGTGAGAATAAGTTGATTAAAACCCTGGCGGTAACTACCAACGGTTATCGAATGGAACGGGATGTTGCTCAGTGGAAACAGGCGGGTTTAACTGCGGTGAATGTCAGTATGGACACGCTTGATCCCCGCCAGTTTCATGCGATTACCGGACAGGACAAATTTTTTCAGGTGATGCGCGGTATTGATGCAGCATTTGCGGCGGGTTTTAATAAAGTGAAAGTCAACGTGGTGTTGATGAAAAATGTGAATGATATCCGCTTGCCCGCTTTCTTGAACTGGATAAAAGATCGTCCAATTCAATTGAGATTCATCGAGTTGATGGAAACCGGTGACGGCGGAGAAATGTTTCGTCAATACCACATTTCGGGGGAAACTATCCGGGAACGTCTGTTGCTTGATGGTTGGCAGTTGCTTCAACGTTCACGCAGTGATGGACCGGCACAGGTTTTTAACCATCCTGATTATCAAGGAGAAATTGGTCTGATTATGCCTTATGAGAAAGATTTTTGTCGAAGTTGTAATCGGTTACGTGTTTCTTCAATAGGTAATCTTCATTTATGCCTGTTTGGTGAACAGGGGATACCACTACGTGATTTGTTGGCAAATGAAGAGCAACTCGGTGATCTGAAATTGCGTATTCAGGGTGGATTGCGACATAAACGGGAAACCCATTTTCTTCATCAAGGCGATAGCGGCATCACCCCAAATCTTTCTGTCATCGGCGGTTAATTTACCGTCTAGATATTGTTGTTTTTTCAGGAGCTGAGAATGTCTCAATTAACCCACATCAATTCTACCGGTGAAGCGCATATGGTTGATGTTTCCGCTAAAGCTGAAACATCACGCGAGGCCCGGGCAGAAGCTTTTGTTGAAATGAAGCCGGAAACACTGGCAATGATTATTGATGGCAGCCATCACAAAGGTGATGTATTTGCCACCGCGAGAATAGCGGGTATCCAGGCGGCAAAGCGCACATGGGAATTAATTCCGCTATGTCATCCATTACAGCTAACTAAAGTAGAAATCCAGTTGGAAGCCCAGACAGAATATAACCGGGTCAGAATTGAATCTTGTTGTCGTCTGACCGGGAGAACCGGGGTTGAAATGGAGGCACTGACAGCAGCGTCGGTCGCGGCTTTGACAATTTACGATATGTGTAAAGCAGTACAGAAAGATATGGTCATTGGGCCAGTTCGTTTGCTGGAGAAGATAGGTGGGAAATTAGGCTATTTTAAGGCGGAATAATGATTAAAGTACTATTTTTTGCTCAGGTACGTGAGCTGGTAGGTACTGATTCACTGGATCTCGATAATCGTTACACAACCGTTGATGGGTTGAGAAAGGCGTTAATATCAAAGGGAGAGCGTTGGGCCTTGGCGTTGGAAGATGGAAAATTGTTGTCAGCGGTAAACCAATCTCTCGTTCATGGCGGGCACTCATTACAGGATGGTGATGAAGTGGCTTTTTTCCCGCCAGTGACTGGGGGATGATCAATGCTGGGGAATGATCAATGAAAAACACCCGCATTTTAGTTGGGCCGGAAAATTTTAATGTAGGGGATGAATATCAATGGCTTGCGCAGTGTGATGAAGATGGCGCTATCGTCACGTTTACCGGCAAAGTTCGCAATCATAATTTGGGCGATAATGTCGGGGCGCTGAGATTGGAGCATTATCCGGGAATGACGGAAAAAACGTTACAGCGTATTGTCACCGAAGCACGCAGTCGCTGGCCGTTGCAGCGAATCAGTGTTATCCATCGGATTGGTACGCTTTATCCGGGTGATGAGATTGTGTTTGTCGGTGTAACCGGCGCTCATCGTCATATGGCTTTTGAAGCGGCTGAATTTATTATGGATTATTTGAAAACGCAGGCGCCTTTCTGGAAAAAAGAGTTTTTGCCTGATGGTGAACGTTGGGTTGAATCTCGTGAAAGTGATCAGGAAGCCGCGGGGCGTTGGTCATGAAAGTTTTTGCTAAATTCTGCGAAGCGCTTCGAAAAAGAGTTGATTAAAAAGATTGCTATATGAGTAATTATTGAATAGTTAATTGTTTTGTTTATTTTCTATGATAATGTATAAAACTTGAGTGGGTTGTTGATACTGAACAACCTGGATTTTTGAATATTGTTATAAAAGGTAAGCTTCATGGATCGATATCCACGCTCTAATGGTTCGATAATCCAGCAAGCTGGAACCGGCCTGCAAACTTATATGGCCCAGGTTTATGGTTGGATGACTTGTGGCCTGTTGTTAACCGCGTTTGTGGCTTGGTATGTGTCACAAAATCAGGATATTGTTGAATATATTTTCTCAAACTCAGTACTCTTCTATGGGTTGATTATTGCCCAGTTTGGGTTGGTTTTCGTCCTCTCTGGCATGATTAACCGTATGGGAGCTTCGTTAGCCACGGGGCTATTTATGCTCTATTCGGCGCTGACCGGCCTGACGCTTTCCAGTATTTTCGTTATCTATACTATTGGCTCCGTTGCCAGCACTTTTGTCGTGACGGCGGGGATGTTTGGTGCGCTGAGTTTTTACGGCTATACCACCAAACGTAGCCTGAGTGGCCTTGGTAGCTTCTTGTTTATGGGGCTGATCGGCATCATTTTGGCTTCTCTGATTAACTTATGGTTAAAGAGTGAAGCGTTGACGTGGGCGGTAACCTACATTGGTGTCGTTATCTTTGCGGGCTTAACCGCTTATGACACTCAGAAGCTGAAAGAGATGGGTGAAGATCTGGATGTGAATGACAAGGAGAATTTGCGTAAATTCTCGATTGTCGGCGCACTGACGCTGTATCTAGACTTTATCAACATGTTCTTGATGTTGTTGCGTATTTTTGGCGATCGCCGTTAATTGATATTTTCCAGTGTAGCTAAAGTAATTTTAGCTACACTGAGTTTTGGGTTTATTTTCTAATAACAAAGAATTATATTGCTTTATTGATCTAAAAATTCACGATTATATTTTTATGAATTGTGCTGATGCTTATGTTAAAAAAGTATTTATGGAATCAATAATATCTAAATAACTGGTGTGGTTATTTTTTTATACCGAATGATTCTTTTAAATTGGTTTAGCAGTTGATGGTGAGAAATGCCTATGAAGCATGTCTTGAATGCGGATTAACTCCACGTAATTCATATTTAACCTCAGCTTTGTTTAAAAATAGCGATATCACAATCCCATAAATTCAATCTCGGTTTTTTATGTTGGAATGTATAAGCAATTTTAGATATGCCTGAGGATCTCCATAATTTTGTTTTCTTTAGCAAAAACTTTGATTATGCCTCAGGCGCTTTAAGCAAATCTCAGGCTATTTACTGAGGCATTATTACTCCAAATATAATAATTTTTTGTTATTATAAAATAAGTGGCGTAATTATAATGGTTAATATGTATTTTTATATGAATTATTTATGATTAATTGATTTTTGATTTTTTTATGATAATATAAATTGCTACAAAGGGAAAATTTATTACATCGGAGCCATGATTCACAATATTCTCACAAGAGAATTCAATGGGATTTATTATATGAATAATAATAAATTTATAAATTACAAGAAAATTATTAACATCTCAGAAAATGATTGGGAAAATGCAGAAAATAATAAGATATCAGGTTTAGATGTAAAGGTATCTGGTATAAATTATATGACAGACCAATATGGCCGAGATTTTCATCATTTCTGTACTACATCATATCTTGGTCTAGATTATCATAAAGATATATTAAATGGTGCTATAGACGCGATAAAAGAAACTGGGTCACTTCGCATACCTAACTCGAAGAATAGGTGTAAACTTTCCATCTTGGAAGATTATGAACAGGAATTGTCAGCGTTATTTAATGCCGAATGTTTAAGTACATTATCATGTAGTTCTGCAAGTTCAGGTATATTGCCTTTGCTTGCATCGGGTGTTTTCACTGGAAACGTAAACCCGGTGATGGTATTTGACAAATATTCTCATTATTCTATGAACCATTTAAAACCGTCATGTGCTGATGAAACCGAGGTGATAACAGCTCCACATAACGATATGGGTTATCTTGAAGATATATGTAAAATACATAAGAAAGTAGTTTATGTGGCAGACGGTGTATATAGTATGGGGGGTGTTGCTGACATAAGTTCAATAATGTATTTAAAAGAACGATATGGGTTATTCACCTACTTGGATGATTCACATGCTTTATCTGCTATAGGAGATAAAGGCTGTGGATATGTAAGGTCACATATTAAGGAGCTGGATGAAGACTCCATTATCGTTGCTTCTTTGGCTAAATCATTTGCAGCCAGTGGTGGTTTAGTCATGTTGGGCAGCCGTAATCAAAAGAAACTCATTCATCGCTATGGTGGCCCGAGTAATTGGTCTCAGAGCTTAAATTCAGCGGCAATAGGAGCTGGAAGAGCTTCAATTAGGATACATTACAAGCCTGAGCTTAAAGAGCTTCAGGAAAAATTGAAAAAAAATATACAATTATTTGACAGTTTAATCACTACAGATCAATTTGGCAGTTCGACTGCAATACGATTAATTCAATGTGGTGATGCTGCGTTGGCAAATAAAACGGCTGCATTTCTAGCTGAAAATGGCTTTTTTACATCGTCAGTTTTTTTCCCTGTCGTTCCTCAAGGGCGGGCTGCAATTAGAGTAACTCTCAGAGCTGACATGGATAGTGATTTAATTAAACGATTTTGTTATTTAATTACTGATTTCTTAAGAGAGTCCTTATATCAAGAGAGTGCCACTTTAAACTCCCTAATAAGTGTAGCGTAAAGAAGATAATTTTATTGTGGGGAGGGGATAAAAATCTCATACCCCATATTAAATCTTCTCATTAAAATCATTTTCCAAGTGTACAAAACAATTATCGGTTCATAAAAATGAAAAAAAAATTATTATTAATACCATGTATATCCATTTTTATAGCCCAACTTGGTATGACCATATATCTCCCTGCTGTACCTGAAATCGCGTCAGACCTACACTTAAATATAAATCATACTTCATGGATGCTTTCATCATACTTAATTGGAATGGCTTCATTAATGCTGGTGTGGGGGGGAATATGTGATATTTTTGGGAAAAAGAAGTCAATGTTTTTTGCTCTTATTATATTATTTGCATGTAGTATTGGTGTGACGCTATCAACTAATATTTATTCTTTGATTTTAATTAGATTCTTTCAGGGAGTTGGAGCCGGTGGAGTTTCTGTTATTGCCAGATCAATTTTGCGTGATAATTTTAGAGGAGATGAGTTGGCAAAAGCATTATCTTACTTATCTATAGCATTTGTCATTTCTTTGGGAATTGGGCAATCGATAGGTTCTGTTATACTGACTACTCTGGGGTGGAAATCTATATTTTATGTTTTGGCTTTTGGATCATTAATCTCAATGCTGTTGTTGCCATCGGAAAAATATAATCACAGTAAAAATGAAGAAAATTCAGTATATAACTATATCAATTTGTTAAAAAATAAATATTATATATGTGCGGTTTTCATTGGTGGAATTGGCTATGGTGCAATTATATCATTCAATATTATGGCCCCATTGATTTTTAAGTTTAATTTTGGCTGGTCTGAAAGCCAATATGGTATTATAGGCATTCCAATCAGTATATCTTATTTACTTGGAGCGATAATTTTAAATCGATACATAGTATATTGCGGTAGAACTAATCTCATGAAAATAGGAATAATTTTAATTCTTATTGGTGGTGTGGTTATGTTTGTTGGGAGTATTGTGGGGGGCGTTCTGGAGATTATACTATATAGTGCTTATTCCTTAGTTGTTCTTGGGCAAGCGATAAACTATCCGATCAGTTTATCTATTGCCTCAGATAACACATCTGTAACAGGTTCTTCTGTGATGGCATTAATTGGTTTTATTCACCAAATCATAGCCGCGTTTGTTGGTGGTATAACCGGTCTTTTTTCATATAAAGAATCTTATATTCTACCTTTAACGATAATAGTGTTATCATCATTTTCACTATTTCTGTTTTATAAAGTTAATAAAAAATCTGAGAAATGATTATTGTCATGTATAAGTTAAAGTCTGGTTTTCCTTGATACCGGCTCAATTGGTTAATGTTTGTATAAAAATACTCTGATTGTTCGTAACCTGTCTACCACCGATATTTTGGTGGTAGGTTATATATTTCATTTCTATTCTTTGACTTAAGCAATCTTCCGTCTAAATAACCAATAAGCAAGATTACCGGTTGTGGCAGTAATAGCCAAAAGAGGCCATAGACTCCGCCAGATAACGGTGAAATCGGCATCTTTGAGATAAATTTGCTTGGTGATGTCGTTAAAGTGCCAGATAGGATTGATCCAGGTGATGTCTTGTAACCATCCGGGCATATTTTCAACCGGAGAAATATAACCGGAAATTAAGATGGCGGGCATGATAAAGACAAATACACCAATAAACGCCTGTTGCTGAGTGTAGCAAAGAGAGGAGATTAACAGGCCAAATCCCACCAGCGATAAACTGTAGATCAGCATAGCGCAGTAAAACAGCGCGAGTGAACCAGAAAAAGGAATTTGATAGCAGAAGATACCAATAGCTAACACTAAAGTTGCCTGAAAGGTAGCGACAATCACCGCAGGAACCGCTTTGCCAATGAAAATCTGCCAGGTGGTCATGGGTGAAACCAGTAACTGGTCCAGCGTTCCCTGTTCCCTTTCACGCGCAATCGACAGCGCGGTGACCGTTAATATCCCAACCGTGGTAATCAGCGCCACCAAAGAGGGGACGACAAACCATTTATAATCTAAGTTAGGGTTATACCAGTTGCGGATCACCAACTCGCTATTATTGGTCTTCGGCAGATTACCGATCAGTTCCTGTTGATAGTTAAGGACAATTTCTTGGATATAGCCTGCTGCAATTTGAGCGCTGTTAGAATTGCGTCCATCCAGTAATACCTGGAGAGAAACCGGGTCATGGCTGGCAATCTTAGCACTGAAATCTTGTGGGAAGCGTACCAGTAGTAAGGCTTTTTGGTGATCGATTACCGGTTGAATTTCTTGTGAATGATCCAGCAACATCACGTCAGGAAATGCCTTTGATTTTGCCAGCCGTTGGGTGAGTTCAATAGAGGCTTTACCTTTGTCTTCATCAAAAATAGCAATAGTCGCGTTAGTTACATCAAGGGTTGCTGATAGAGGAAATAAGATCATCTGGAAGATAACCGGCATAACCAAGATGGCCCGCGTTTGCGGATCTCTGAGTAGAGACTGCAATTCTTTAATAATCAAGGTGTAAAGACGATAAAACATGCTAACTCCTTCTTAATCCAGACGCCGCTGGGTTTTCCATGCAGTCAGGCCAATAAACACAATAGCGGAGGCGATCAGTAATAATAGATTTATCATCAATACCGTGCTGATATTTCCAGCTAGGAAGAGCGTATGCAAGCTACTGACAAAATAACGAGCCGGGATGAAATAGGTCACTACCTGAATGAAGGCGGGCATGCTGTTTATTTCAAAGATGAAGCCGGAGAGCATAATTGCAGGTAGAAAAGCGACATTCAACGCTATCATTGCTGCATTAAATTGGTTGCGTGTCACCGTAGAGATCAAGAGTCCGATACCAAGAGCAGTAGCCAGGTAGAGGCTAGTGATCGCAGACAATATCCACAGCGAGCCTCGGTAGGGTACATCTAGCACGAATACTGCCACCAGCATACAGAGCAGCATGGAGAATGAACCAAGTAATTGATACGGCAAGAGTTTAGAAAGCAGTAATTCGGTACGGGTAATTTGGGTAGAAAGCAGGGCTTCCATCGTACCTCGCTCCCATTCACGGGCAACCACTAATGACGTCAGGATGGCGCCAACCACGGTGATGATAATGGTGATTGCGCCGGGAATGATGAAATGCTGGCTAATTGTTGCCGGATTGAACCAATAACGGACCTGCATATCAATTAATGGATTAGTCGCGTTGCCCTGATCTTGCCCTCTTTGTTGTAGCCAAATCTGCCATACGCCTTTGGCATAATTTTGTACAAAGCTTGCGGTATTGGGTTCACTGCCATCAGTAATGACCTGAATTTGTGCTTTACCATCAGAACGGGCAAGTTGCGTATCGAAATTAACAGGAATGACAACCAGCCCACGTATTTCTCCTGATTGCATCATATTAATTAATTGCTGACGATTATCACTGATTTTGGGTTCAATATAGGGCGAACCGGCAAAAGCTTGTATCAACTCACGAGCCTCTTTACTTTGTTGCTCTACCAGAATACCAAGACGGACGGTGCTGGAGTCGAGATTAATACCATAGCCGAAGATAAATAACAGAATCAATGGAATGACAATAGAAATTAATCCGCTGGTGGGATCACGCAAGATCTGTTTTGTCTCTTTTACACAAAGGGCTTTCAGTCGCCACCAAGAGAAACGGACAGCTTGCTGTGGAGCATGTTGCTTTGGGCTATTCATTGTGGCTCCTCATCATAATTAATGACCAGATCAATAAACGCCTGTTCCATTGATGGGTCAGGATTTTCATCGGTAGCAACCAATTGTTTCAAATCATCCGGTGTTCCGGCGGCAATCAATTTACCGCGAAATACCAGCCCTATTCGGTCACAATATTCAGCTTCATCCATAAAGTGAGTAGTCACCATAACGGTGACGCCTTTATCTACCATGCCGTTGATATGTAGCCAGAATTCGCGTCGTATCTGCGGATCAACGCCAGAAGTCGGCTCGTCCAGAAACAGAATGTCTGGCTCATGCATCAATGAGCAGGAGAGGGCAAGGCGCTGTTTATATCCCAGAGGCAATTGGTCGGTGGTTTGATGTAAAACCGATTTGAGATTGAAAGCGTCGATCATGCCGTCAATTTTCTCTTTCTGTTTGCGTCCTTGCAGACCGTAAATGCCGGAAAAGAATTTCAAGTTCTGTTCAACGGTCAGGTTGCCGTACAGAGAAAATTTCTGCGCCATATAACCCAAATGTTGGCGAGCTTTCCCGGAGCTGGTTTTAAGATCCATTCCCAATACCAGTGCCTTACCGCTAGTAGGTACCATAAGCCCGCACATCATTTTGAATGTGGTGGATTTACCGGCACCGTTCGGGCCAAGCAGACCAAAGATTTCTCCACGTTTCACCTGAAAATCAACATGGTCAGTGGCCGCAAAATCGCCAAATTTTTTAGTTAAATCCTGTGCTTCAATCACCGTTTCTGTCGGGTTAGCTGCAATCCGTGGCATGATCTCTGCCAGTTCTGAACGGCGGGTAGAACCACCACCAAGTAAATCGATAAAAGCATCTTCAAAGCGAGGGGCGGCTTTGATGATTTCAGCATCTGGGAGTTCAAGCCGGTTAAGCAATTCTTGCGGGGAGACATCAGGTTTGAGAATAAGACGAACATATTTCCCCTGAATCACGCCATCGGTGATTTGTGGCAAGGTAAGAGCGTGTTGCAGTGTTTTTCTACGGGAATCCTGTTTGGTATCAAGTAGAAAAGAGCGTCCGTACATCTTTTGGGTTAATTTTTGTGGCTGCCCGTGGTGGAGCAATTTTCCTTGATTAAGTAACAGGACATCACGACACTGTTCAGCTTCATCCAGATAAGAAGTGCTCCAGAGGATGAGCATGCCATCATCTGCCAGCTCGTGAACCATCCTCCAGAGTTCGCGGCGGGCGATTGGGTCAACGCCAACGCCGGGTTCGTCCAGTAGCAGAACTTTGGGTTTGCCAAGCAGAGTACAGGCCAGCCCCAGTTTTTGCTTCATACCGCCTGAAAGCTTGCCCGCCAGTCGCCCGGTAAAACGGGTCAGATCGGTAAACGTGAGTAATTGCTCATAGGTTTTCTTACGTTCATCACCCAGAACGCCGCGCAGATCCGCATACAGATTCAGGTTTTCTAATACGGTGAGATCTTCATACAGACCAAATTTCTGCGGCATATAGCCCAATTCAAAACGCACTTGTACGCCATCTTTTATCGGATCAAGCCCCATGATTGCAATAGAACCACTATCGGGTTTCAGTAAGCCGGCTAACATGCGTATCAGCGTAGTTTTTCCCGCTCCATCCGGCCCGACAAGGCCGGTGACAGAGCCACCGTAGATCTCAGCGGTTAGGCTGGATACCGCAGGATGACTCAAGTTAGGAAAAGTTTTCTCGACTTTTGCCAACTTTATCGTATATGCAGCGCTGCTCATGACAGCCCCTTATTTGTCTGAATCAGAAAAATGCAGGGTAACTGGCATACCTTGACGCAGGGCTTCATCCGGGTCGGTGACAATAATGCGCAATCGATAGACTAGATCGGTACGTAGATCAGGAGTCTCTACATTTTTTGGCGTAAATTCGGCTGTGGGTGAAATAAAGCCAATTTTGCCGTGATAAGGTTTATCTTTACGGCTGTCGGTATAGAGCAAAATTTCACGTCCAGGCGTTGCCTGCCCAAGATGGCTTTCACTGATATAAGCTCGAACCCAAACCGGGTCAGTCAGAGAAAGCGTAAACACCGTATTGCCTGCCGCCAGCATGGTGCCGGGTTCAATGGCGCGGGTTAGGATAGTCCCCGGCGAGGGGGAAGTCAGTTGAGTATCTTGTAGGTCCAATTCGGCCTGAGCAACAGCCGCTTCGGCTTGAGCAAGCTGGCCTTTGGCTTCTGCAATTTCTTCTTTACGATAACCGGTTTCGAACTGGTTCAGTTTATCTTTTGCTGCTTGTAAGGCCGCTAATGCTTGATTACGGTCAGTTTTGGCATCATCTAGTTCGTTGGCTGAAATAACTCTGCTTTGCCACAAACCTTGTTGGCGTTTGAAGAAACTATCGGCGAAATGCCAGGCCGCCTCACGTTGTGCAACTTCCGAACGGACTTGGGCGATTTCTTCGGTGCGATAACCCTCTTCCATCATAGCCAGACGTGCTTTAGCGCTATCACGAGTGGCTTTCGCTTTATTGAGAGCGTTAATAAATGGCCCATTATCCAGTTGGCCGATTGCTTGATTAGCTGCAATGGTATCGCCTTCATCAACTTGCAGGCTGGCGAGTTTGCCGCCAACTCGGAAACTCAGATTAACAGTACGTATATCTACGTTGCCATAGAGAGTCAGAGTTTTATCATTTTTACCTTGATAATAGTAACTTCCTAAAATAGCGCCAAGAACAACGGCGACCACTAATATTGCCAGCGTGACTTTTTTGTTGTACATGATATTCCCTGTTATTTTATTTATTCGAATTCTGTTTTTTCAGTCCATTCAGTAATAAATCAATATGCTGGATCAGGATCTGATCAATCAATTTATATTCTTCTGGCCCAATATTATTCCAGCCTGTTTGACGTAATAAGGTTTCCCTTGCCATTCTGAAAGTGAGAATTTCTCCCATGAGCGCATGGGCATGCAACATGGTAGAGAGCTGATGTTCATCGGCGCCGATATAGCTGGCAATCAGTTTATTTAATCTATTATGGAGGGGAGCTAGCGCTTGCTCATGGATTAGAGTATAGGCATCCGTTGGGGCGAGTTGCTCTCTGGCCATTATCCGGCTGATATTGATACTCTCTTTTTCAATCATCAGACGATTAACGCCAAGAAATCCTTCGTGAATTAATCTCAATATATTTTCCGGCGCACCTGTCGTTGATGATGAAAAAAAATCATCAATCTCTTTAAAAAGATGAGTGAACTCCTTCTTGATTGTATCAGTAATATACTGGGCGACTGCCTGATAAAGCCCCTCTTTAGATCCAAAATAGTAGGCTATGGCCGCAATGTTCTGTTGAGCGCGTAATGCGATTTCCCTAGTCGTTGCACCGGTCAGTCCTGATTTACCGAAAATTTCAAGGGCTGCTTCGAGTAACTGTTGTTTGGCTTGTTCGCCTCTGGCGGTTTGGGTGTTGTTGACTGACATGGACATGCATCCTGTTGCAAATAATCAAAAGACTTAAACAAAATATCAATCATGGGGTAACTCTATACTTATAGTAAATCAATGTAAATTGCATAAAAATGTTATGGATCATGAAAATTACCGGCTAAATAGCTGTAGTTTTAGTTGCACCATCAGAAAGTATATCTGATATAATAATTCAGATATGGCGCATTGCAGTTTGTGTTTTTTTCTTTGTGGTATTTACCACGTCTGATTTTCTTCCCATAAAACTGCCCCTGAATAGCGTTCAGGAATGGTGAAGTCTGGAGCATTTCTTATTTATGAATTTTGAATCACTTGGCTTAAGTGCTGATATTTTGCGTGCCATTGAAGAACAAGGTTATTCGGCGCCAACGCCAATCCAACAGCAGGCAATCCCTGTCGTATTAGCAGGTAAAGATTTATTAGCGAGTGCTCAAACAGGCACGGGTAAAACCGCAGGTTTTACCTTACCCATGCTGCAACGGTTAAATGATTCTTCTATTCAGGTGAAAGGGCGCCGACCGGTCAGAGCATTAATCCTGACGCCAACCCGTGAATTGGCTGCTCAAGTGGGCGAAAATGTACGTGATTACAGTAAATACCTCAGATTGCGCTCTCTGGTTGTTTTTGGCGGTGTTAGCATTAATCCTCAGATGATGAAATTGCGTGGTGGTGTGGATATTTTGGTCGCCACGCCGGGGCGTTTACTGGATCTTGAACATCAGAACGCAGTTGATTTATCGCGGGTAGAGATTCTGGTATTGGATGAAGCTGACCGTATGCTGGATATGGGATTTATTCATGACATCCGCCGAGTGCTGAATAAATTACCGCCGAAACGGCAAAATTTGCTGTTTTCTGCAACTTTCTCTGACGATATCAAAAATTTAGCCAATAAATTACTGCATGATCCTGTTAGTGTTGAGGTTGCGCGTCGTAACTCTGCTTCTGAACAGATTGAGCAGTTTGTTCACTTTGTCGATAAAAAGCGTAAAGGTGAGTTGCTTTCTTTCTTGATCGGGAGCCGTAACTGGCAGCAAGTTCTGGTGTTTACCCGAACCAAGCATGGGGCAAACCGTTTGGCGGAACAGTTAAATAAAGATGGTGTAACGGCTGCTGCTATTCATGGTAACAAAAGTCAGGGAGCGAGAACCCGTGCGTTGGCTGATTTTAAAGCGGGCCGCATCAGGGTATTAGTTGCGACAGATATTGCAGCTCGTGGTCTGGATATTGATCAACTGCCTTATGTAGTGAATTTTGAATTGCCTAATGTCGCCGAAGATTATGTCCATCGTATCGGTCGTACTGGTCGGGCAGACGCAACAGGGCAAGCCCTTTCTCTGGTCTGTGTTGATGAGCACAAGTTGTTGAAAGATATTGAGCGTTTGCTAAAACGGGAGATTCCTCGTATGGCAATTCCTGGCTATGAGCCAGATCCCACCATCAAGGCCGAACCTATTCAGAATGGCCGTCAGGCACGTGGCGATAATCGGCAGAAAAATAGCCATCGCCGTTCTGGGGCGCCTTCGCGTCAGCGTAACCGCAATCATGATGGATCTCATAAATCGCCGAGCGCCAGAGGTTAATTAATGCGGGTTTTACTGGCGCCGATGGAAGGTGTGCTGGATTCTTTGGTCAGGGACCTTCTGAGTGAGATTAATGAGTATGATCTGTGCATTACGGAATTTTTACGGGTTGTCGATAGCCTATTGCCGGTAAAATCTTTTTATCGGCTTTGTCCTGAATTACGTAACCAAAGCCGGACACCCTCCGGCACATTGGTACGGATTCAGCTCTTGGGTCAATATCCACAGTGGCTGGCGGAAAATGCGGCACGAGCGATTGAATTAGGGTCCTATGGGGTTGATTTAAATTGCGGTTGCCCGTCAAAAACGGTCAACGGCAGCGGTGGCGGGGCAACGTTGCTAAAAGATCCTGAACTGATTTATCAGGGGGCAAAAGCGATACGTGAAGCGGTACCTGCTCATTTGCCTGTGACGGTTAAGGTTCGCTTGGGTTGGGATAGTGGTGATCGGCAATTCGAAATTGCTGATGCGGTACAACAGGCGGGCGCGACGGAAATTACGGTTCATGGGCGAACGAAAGAGGATGGTTATCAAGCGGAGCGTATTAACTGGCAAGCGATTGGTGAAATTCGCCAACGTCTTGCTATTCCGGTTATCGCTAATGGTGAGATTTGGGATTGGCAAAGTGCGCAGGATTGCCTGAGTGTGACAGGCTGCGATGCTGTCATGATTGGGCGAGGGGCGCTTCATGTTCCTAATTTGAGCCGAGTGGTGAAATATAACGAGCCAAAAATGTGCTGGCAGGATGTTGTTCAACTACTGCAAAAATATATCCGGTTGGAAAAGCAGGGTGATACCGGGCAATATCATGTTGCCCGGATTAAACAGTGGCTTGGTTATTTGCGCAAGGAATATGAAGAGGCAACAACGCTGTTTGAGGAGATAAGAAAGTTAAAAACATCTGCTGATATAGCGCATGTGATCTCTTTGGTGTGATATACCCGTTATCTTTCAAGCTGCCTCTTTGAAAGGTGAATTTGGGCAGTGCTCAGACCAAAGCATGCCCATGAATGTGTAAGACTGTTACTCTTTTGGAGGATTATTTTTATTCCACTCGTCGCGAGTTATTTCCCATGTTTCCGAAGGCATTCTTCCGCTAACAAAGTCTCTATTTTCTAGTTTTATTAATCGCATACCACTTTTAATTGATATTTTCTTTGAGGCAATATTGTCGCTGGATTTAGGTGCTCTGAGTACGTTGCGATTTAGGGTATTAAACCAAAAATCGGTAACTACTTGGACTGCTTCGGTCATAAATCCGTTTCCATGCCATTGTGGATCTAGCCAGAAACCTCTATTATTATTTTCTTGCTCATATAGCGATATCATTCCTATTATTATTGATGGATCATCCTTCCTTCTTATAGTCCAAAACCATGCATTTCCTTTTGCCATTGATGGTAGCGCAATCTTATTTATATATTCTAAGGCGCCATTATCTGGGTAAGGGCCACGGGGTGTTTGCTGTAAGATAGCGAACAATTTCCCATTGAGGAAAGATGTTTTGAATTTGTATATGATCCTTACTTTCTAAAGGATGTAATATTAATCTTTTGGTTTCTAGTTTTTGGGGTTCCATTTTAGTTTCCCTTTGTAATGTTCTGTCTTATAAAAAAGTAGCAAAAGGTGTTAATTGAAATATTAATGATTCCTCCTGTCTTGTTAGATGATAATGAATTTAATTACCATTATGTAATATTTTTGTCAAAGAAATTTTAATTGATGTGATAATGGTTACTATGAATGATCTGGGCGCGTTGGGAAGAGAATGGAACCTTTAATCAAGGTTCCATTTTGGTTAAGTTATAAAAAGAGTCAATACGATGAAATTAACAGGTATTATCTTCATCTTGAATGATAGATGAGAGGAAGTTTCTAATATTGCGAGACTGACCATCGTTAATCACAACAATGTCGTAATCAGTCGGTGGATTAGAACGATCATTAACTACAGTAAAACTCATGCCATACTCTTTGGCATAAGCATCAAGGTGTCGAGATACTAGTTTTTCAATTAAACCTTGAGAAGGCTTTAAATCAGGTGAAGTAAAAGCTAAATCTGGCGTAAGTTGAGTGTAATTCTTATCTTTCACGACTGAGATAAAACCGTTAACGATTAAAGTTGATATTGGATAGAGAACCTTAATTTCTTCTAATCCTTTTACACTCCAGGCGAGGGTGACAATATCTTTGCGATTGTGGACCCGGAGGAAATTACTTTTATAGCTAGAGAGTAATGTTCCATTAAAAACAGATTCACTATAAGATGCAAAAACATCGTTACCGGCAGTTGGGGCAGCAAAGGAAGAAACATGAATACGAATATTATTATTTCCTTTATCAATATAACGTCTCTTTAAATACACACCAAGCGTAGAGGCCATCACACCGCCTAAACTGTGCCCTGTAAGAGTAATATTATGTACGCCTTCTTCCAGAGCAATTTTATCAATTGCTTCAATCAATGATTCTCCATAACCAGGTGGGTTATTGCTCTTTATTTGGTTGACAACATAGTCTAAGGTTATGTGGGTTCCTTTTGAAATTTTAGCATCTTTGGGGGCTTTTGAATCCCAAATTGACCAGTTTTCAGTTGTACCTACATTGAAGTTCTCATCAAACCAGTTAACAGCAGACCATGATCCACGAATAACAATTCGATAATCGTTTGGATTGTTGAGATCTTTCACAACGAATAAAACGTGATCATCTTTTTTATCTGTAACACTCTTTTTCTTATTAACATCAACACTACCGACACGAAAGACAGCAGGTCCCCAAACAATAGAGAATCTATTGGCTGTCGCTTTACTACTTGCTAATGATTTTTGAATATTTTCTGAAACGATAGCCGGTTCTGGTTGATACGTTATTATACTCCCCGAGTTAATAATAAAGCCTAACGCGAGATTTATTTTTTGATCTTCAAGAGAAATTGTCATTTTTGTTTCCAATTTTTAATATAATGAATGCTGATCTGATGTGTTAGCTTAAACATCAATGATCAATATTTTGGGTTTTTATCTAAATAACAGAGTAAAAGTTAATAATAATCTTTAAATCTGTTAAATGAGAGTATATAATTTTTTAAAGTTATTTTATTTAACAAAATAAATTATCTATTATGAACTTTGAAATAATTGATAAAAATTATGCTATGCTTTTGTAAGATTATATTAACTATTGGGAATGATAACGTGAAGGGTGTGGCTATATATTATCTAAGAAAAACAATTTATATTGGTATCTACAAAGTGAGTGATAGTGAATTACTGTAATTAGTGATAGGTAGTAAAAATAATTTATTTGCTCTATTCAATTATAATTTATTGAAATTAATGAAGCCTTTAATAAAGGCTCCATTTAAATAAAATATATACATAATAAGATAAAGTTATGTAATATCGATTTTATCCTTGGTTTAAAACTTGAAGAGATCAATAATCCTTTCGGATAGACTATCATTAACCACAACAATATCGTAACTAGTCGGTATCTCTGGACCATTCTCGATTCGAATGAAACTCATGCCATAGCCTTCGGGATATGCATCGATATGTTGATAACCTATCTTATTAAATAAGCCGTGAATGGAGTCTGGAATCTTTATAGTAAAAGAGTAATCTGGGAAGATCTGGGTGTAATTTTTATCGAGGACAAAAAAAATAGCGGCATCAACCAATACTTCGATTGCTATATGTGGATAGATAGCCTTAATTTTCTTTAAATCTTCGATAGCCCATGCCAAGGGAACGATATCATGATTATTATGAATTCTCAGAAAATGACTTTCATAAGAGTTAGGGCTTAATGTTCCTTTGAAAAAAGCGTCAGAATAGGATGCGAAAATATCATTGCCGGCAGTGGGGCCTGCAAAGGAGCAAACGTGAATACGTATATTGTTGTTGTTGATGTAGCGCCTTTTAAGATATAAACCAATAGTAGAAGCGAGTAAACCGCCCAAACTGTGTCCCGTGACGGTAATATTCAGTATCTTATCTTTTCCTTCTTCTGTGGTAATTCTATCAATTTCATCGATTAGTGATACGTAATCCTTATTAAGAGGCTTGCCATTAATAAGAGACTTTAATGCTAAGTCTGTTCCATAGGAGATCTTAGCGTCTTTAAACTCTTGGGAGATATTTGTATCCCAATTTGACCAGTCTACAGTTGTAGCTACAAGAAGATCTTCATCAATCGCATTAATCTGGGACCAGGTTCCTCGAATAACAAGGCGATAATCACTTGGATTGTCGGTATTTTTCACAATCATTACAACGTGATCATATTTTTTATCATGGTATTTGTCATCAATACGGAACACTGCCGGTCCCCAAACGATAGAGAATTTATCTGCCGTTGTCTTACTGCTTTTAAGTGATTTATTAATATCAGACTCAATGATGTTTATTTTGTCTGGTTTGTCAGAAATTTCTCCAGAATTGATAATAAGACTTAACGCGAGATTTAATTTTTGCTCTTCAAGAGATATCGTCATTTTTACCCCCGTCTATTTCTTCCATATCATAAGTATTGATCTGATGTTTGGACTCAAACATCAAGGTTTAAATTTTTTAATCTTCCGTCTAAATAAAAATATAGTTAATTTTAAAGTTAATAATGAATTTTAAATCTGTCAAATGTGTGCAAAGGATTTTTTAATGTTATTTTATTTGGCGATATGTAAATTATTTATTACGAAATTAAAAATAGGTGATAAAAGTGATGTGCCAAATAATTCCATGAAAATATCATTACATCTTTGAAAGATTATATGAAATTACTTTGTGTATAATGTCGCTTATGGAAAGTCATTTATTGCAATGAATGGAACCTTTAATAAAGGCTCCACTTATATTTTACATGATGGAATAAAGTTATGTAATACTAATTCTATCCTTGGTTAAAAATTTGAAGAGATCAATGATACTTTCGGATAGGCTATCATTAACGACAACAATATCGTAATCAGTCGGTATATTTGAACTATCATCAATGGTGATGAAACTCATGCCATACTCTTTGGTATAGGCACGAATATGTTGATTGCCAATATTAACCAGTAAATCATCAAACGACGCTATTGGTAATATTGGAATCTGTGAATTAATAGGGAGATCTGGGGAAATTTGCGTGTAATTCTTATCAAGGACAGAGACAATAAGAGCATCAATTGTGACAGTTAACACTGGATAGATAGCTTTAACTTCCTCCAAACCTTTTATATGCCAGGCTAAGGGAACGACATCTGTACTATTATGAATTCTCAGAAAATCACTTTTGTAACCGGCTACTGATATATCATTGAAAATAGATTCAGAGTAGGATGCGAAAGCATCGTTACCAGCAGTTGGGCCTGCAAAAGCACAAACATTAATTCGAATATTGTTGCTTCTTTTATCAAGATACCGTCTCTTTAGATATAAACCAATGGTAGAAGATAGTACGCCTCCTAAACTGTGTCCTGTGATAGTAATATTTTGTATCCCTTCTTTCAGGGCAATTTTATCAATAGCATCAGTGAGTGATTCTCCATAACCTGGAGGATTGTTGCTTTTCAATTGATTAAGAATATAGCCTAATGCCATGTCAGTGCCATAGGCTATCTTGGCATTTTCAGGTGATCTTGAATCCCATCGTGCCCAATCTTGAGTCTTACAGACAATAATATCTTCATTGAGCCAGTTAATATCGGACCATGATCCCCGAATAACCACGCGATAGTCATTTGGGTCATGGAGATTTTGTGCAATGAATAGAACGTGATCGTCCTTTTTATCTATAACGCTTTTTTTCCCGTCAACGTCATCAACGCGAAACACCGCGGGCCCCCAGATGATAGTGAATTTATTTGCTGTTGCTTTACTGTTTTCCAATGATCTATGGATATTTTCCGAGACAATGCCCGGTTCTGGTTTGCTAGTTTTTATACCTCCAGAGTTAATAATAAAGCTGAGCGCAAGATTTATTTTTTGATCTTCACGAGAAATAGACATTTTTACTCCTTATTTTTTCATGTAATAAGTGTTAATGCGTGGTATCGGTTTAAATATCAATATTTAATTCTTTTGCTCTTCTATTTGGACAAAAACAGAATTAAACTTAAAGTTAATAATAACTTTCAAATCTGTCAAATGATTACATGGGTTTTCTGATATTATCTAATTTGACAAAAATATGAATTATTTATTTTGCAATTAAAAGTAAACGACTAGAATTATGTATTGAATAATTACGTTGGAATATTATTGCTATCTTTTTGGGTTATGTTTTTCTTAAGGATGATAATATGTAAATAGTGTTGAGATTATCTCTGTGAATAATATCATTGGGAATGATTATAAATCTAGTGATATTCTAATGATATATGGGGGAGGTGATTTTATTATATTTAAATTGTTTTTTAATGGAACCTTTGTAATAAGGCTCCATTAACTTTATATAAAATATAGATAAAGCATAATAAATTTATTCTGCATTAATATTACCATCAGGCAGAGGTATACGTAAGAAATAAGCGACGATATCTTGAGATAGATTACTATTAATAACCACAAGATCATCAATAGGTGGTTTAGTACCGTCATTAACCTCCACTAAATTCATGCCATATTGGTTGGCATAGGCTTTAATATGTTGAAAAACAACTTGCTTATTGAGATCTAATTTTAAAATAGGTGCCGTAAAAGATAAATCTGGCGTGAGTTTGGTGTAACGCTTATCTTTCACAAGCAGAACAATCTTTTTAAATCTGTCAATTAATTTTTCATCTAATTTAATTAATGGTTCATAGATAGTTGGAATCTTTTCTAATCCGTCCAGATTCCAGATGAGGGAAATGACATCTTTTTGATTATGGACCCTTAAGAAATGGCTCTTATAGCTGGTTGCTGACGTGTGGTTAAAGACATATTTAATGTAAGAGGCAAAAACATCATTACCGGTATTTGGGCTGGCAAAAGAGCAAACATGAATACGAATATTGTTATTCCCTTTATTAAGGTATAAGCGTTTTAAATATAATCCAAGGGTAGAAGCGAGAATACCACCCAAACTGTGGCCGGTGATGGTAATATTATGAATACCTTTTTCCGCAGCAATTTTATTAATTGCTTCAATGAGTGATTCTCCATAACCAGGAATATTGTTACTTTTTACTTGATTAACAATATAGTCTAATGCGATGTGGGTTCCATAAGAGATCTTAGCGTCTTTAAACTCTTCAGGGATATTTTGATCCCAAAGTGACCAATTTACAGTTTCGTGTACAGCAAAGTTCTCAACCTGCCAGTTAACATCAGACCATGATCCACGGATAACGATGCGATAATCATGGGGAATTTTGCGATTTTTTACAATAAATAAAACGTGGTCGTCCTTATTATTTTTAGTGTTTTTTCCATTATCAACACGAAAAACAGCGGGTCCCCAAATAACAGAGAATCTATTGGCGGTTACTTTGCTCTTTTCCAATGATGTTTGAATGTTTTCCGCAACTATAGTCGGTTCTAGTTTTTCGGTTATTATACTTCCTGCACCACTGATAAAGCTGAGCGCGAGATTTATTCTTTGATCTTTAAGAGAAATAGTCATTTTTAATCTCCATTTTCATAATATAAATTTTAATATTATGCTCTGGTAAAAGTATCAATATCCAACTTTTTATAACCCATCGCATAAGAATATTTTATTTTTATTTCTTTTTGGTAAAACGTATGGCAGATAAATATTTAAATAAAAATAAATCAGTTTTTAACCTTGCTTGGTGTCGATCTCCTCATGTGTTTCTTCTAAATATAATCCCTGTTGGCATAGTATCTTAATCTTATTTTTAAATAAAAAACAGAGTTGAATTTTAAGTTGATAATAATAATATTTAAATTTATAAATATATTTATTTCATTATTTAATGTAACTATGATTGATAAAAAATAATATTAAATGAGAATGGGAAATGAAATTAATAAATGGGGTTTTGAAATATAACGGTACGAAAATGATTTGATTGGGTGTTATTAATTAAAGGGCATAGAGTGGATATGCCCTATGGTATTTAATTATTTCTCAAGTGGTAGGGTATTATTGTCTGCTCCCCATTCAGCCCATGAGCCATCATATAAATAAACATCCTTCTTGCCGATGATATCTAAACCTAGCACCAAAACGGCAGCGGTCATACCTGATCCACAACTGGCGATGACAGGTTTGGTTAAATCGACATCTTGTTTATGGAAAATATCTGTCATTTCACTTGCTGATTTAAAATGACCATTTTCTACTAACATGGTCCACGGAACGTTTTTACTACCGGGAATATGGCCCATTTTTAAGCCAGGGCGCGGTTCTGGCGCTTTGGCTTGAAAACGGTCTGTTGCTCTGGCATCGACAACTTGGATCTGTTGATCATTGAGCGAATCCAGAATTTGTTCCAGGGATTTCACTTTGTCAGCATCGAAATCGGCATTAAAGATTTGCGGATTGCGTTTCACTTCACCTGATTCTGTTGGCAATCCTGCCTGTTGCCAGCCTTGTAAACCGCCATCAAGAATACGGACGTTATGGCTGCCGAATATCTTAAATGTCCACCACGCGCGAGGGGCAGAGAACATATTGCCTTGGTCATAAATCACGACTAAATGATTTTCACTAATGCCCATTGCGCCAACAGCCTGACTAAAAGTTTGCGGATCGGGCAGCATATGGGGCAATCCACTTTGATGATTGGCAACTTTGTCTAAATCAAAAAATTGGGCGCCGGGAATATGAGTATCCAGCCAAAGTTTATGGCAATCAATTTGTTGCGGTGGCGGTGGGGCGGTTGCATCAAGGATGACAATATTCTCATCATCAAGATGATCTTTTAACCATTGTGGAGTGACAAAATATGCGTTATTCATGGGGTCCCTCACTTGACACGAAGATAAATGGATAAAATATAAGTGTTACAGCCCGTTATTGTTGTTGTATTGGTGCTGTAGTGGTTTCTTGCTGTTGATTGGTTGGTGATTCTAGCGGTGTGGTTGAGCGGGTGTACATATTAAGGCCCGCTAAGAATACGCCGCCAATTGAACCAAATGCAAAGATAGCGATGAAAATGATAAGGAACTTTTTCATTATTGTTCTCAGGTGTTGTAGAAAATAGGAAGTATGTTGTAGAAAATAAGAAGTATATAGCGTTCTGAATAGCTGGCAAGGTACTCACCAGTTAAATGAACGACTTGACTGATTGTCGTTTCGATATGAAGCTGATTTCATTTCTGCTCTGTGGGACAATAGCGTCCCGGTTGTATGGCAGAGAATTCAATGGCACTTTCCGACTCAATAAAAAATCAGATAAGTCAGTGGTATAAAGCATTACCTCAACATATTAATGGTTTTATTTCTCGTACCCCACAGCGCCAAATGATTGCCGAAGTTGCAAAAACGCTTGCGGATCAGGAAGGGCGCCATTTGGTGATTGAGGCGCCAACCGGTATTGGTAAAACCCTCTCTTACCTGCTGCCTGGCATTGCTATCAGCAGAGTTGAAAGTAAGCCATTGGTTGTAAGTACGGCGAATGTCGCTTTACAAGATCAGATTTACAGTAAAGACCTGCCACTGTTGCGCAAAATTATTCCCGATCTGAAATTTACCGGTGCTTTTGGTCGTGGTCGTTATGTTTGCCCTCGCAATCTTGAAGCTATTTGTGCAACCGATAGCGAGCAGATTGATCTTATGTTTTTGGTTGAGGACAAAACAGAACTTGCTAATAGTGAAGAGCGGGAATTGTGTCGTCGATTGCGTAGTGATTACACAACCTTTGCTTGGGATGGGCTGCGTGATCACCATAAATTGGCTTTATCCGATGCTTTGTGGGGGAAAGTGAGTACCGATAAAGCAAATTGTCTGGGGCGTAACTGTCAGTATTATCATCGTTGCCCATTTTTTATTGCTCGCCGTGAGATCGACAATGTGGATGTGGTGGTGGCTAACCATGCGTTAGTGATGGCGGCATTGGAGAGTGAATCGGTACTGCCGGATGCTAAAAATTTGCTATTGGTACTCGATGAAGGACACCATATACCGGATGTTGCCAGAGATTCTCTAGAGGTTGAGGGGGAAATCACCCTGTTTCAACTTAATGGTCAATTGGATACTTTTGTTCGTCATGTCGAGCAATATCTGGTGCAATTCCATCCGGCAAAGCCGCCACGTTTAGCGAATGCCAATCGCCTGAATGAACACAGTGAAAAATTACGGGAATGCTTTAGAGAGCTTGCGACTATCACTCAGGCGCTTTTGCCGGAAAAGAATGAAGTCGATGAGTATCTGTTCGAGATGGGTAAGTTACCGGATAACTTGTTACTTTGCTGTCAGCAGCTATTTAAGCTGACCGACGGCTTACGGGGGCTGGCAGAAGCGATACTGAATGATTTGACTGAGCGGACGGCTAAACAGGATATTGTCAGATTGCATCGGTCTATTTTGCATACCAGCCGTGCGCTTGGATATTTTGAAAATATGGCTAAGCTGTGGCGTTTGGCAGCATTGGAAGAGTCATCCAGTGCACCGGTATCAAAATGGCTTAGACGCCATGATGAGAAAAATCAGTCACACCTCTATTTTCATTGTGCCGGTATCAGAGTCAGCGAACAGCTTAATCAACTGCTTTGGCGTAGCATTCCTCATGTGGTCGTGACATCGGCAACGCTTCGTTCTCTGAATAGTTTTTCTCGTATTCAGGAGTTGACCGGGTTAACTGAAAAAGCCGGGGACCGTTTTGTCGCATTGTCATCACCTTTTGACCATGTACGGCAGGGCAAACTGGTTATTCCCAAAATGTCATTGGAACCGACACTTCATAATGAAGCCGCTCATTTGCAAGAAATGGCGAGTTATTTCAGGGGGCAATTGCTGAGACAGCAACATAAAGGCATGTTGATTTTGTTTAGCAGTCAGAGGGCGATGGATATCTTTCTCTCTTATGTGACAGATTTACGCCTGATGTTACTTGTGCAAGGGGATCAGCCACGTTATCGGTTAGTGGAAACACATTGTCAGCGTATCAATGAAGGGCAGTGTAGTGTACTGATTGGATTGCAATCTTTTGCGGAAGGATTGGATTTAAAGGGCGATTATCTGTCCCAAGTTCACATTCAAAAAATCTCATTTCCGCCGGTGAATAATCCGGTCATTATTACTGAAAGCGAGTGGTTGAAATCACTTAAACGTTATCCTTTTGAAGTGCAGAGTTTACCAAGTGCATCTTTTAGCTTGATTCAGCAAGTAGGAAGACTTATCCGTAGCCATGAATGCTATGGAGATGTGGTGATTTATGATAGGCGCTTACTGAGCAAAAGATATGGCCCAAGATTATTGCAGGCTCTGCCCGTTTTCCCCATAGAGCAGCCGGAAGTTCTTTCAGAGGCGGAAACTGGGGACATGAATACTCTTTTGCAAGGAAGGCAACGATGAAAGCAAATTCAGAAGAGTTGACAATTTTCGTGTCAGTAGTGGAAAGCGGGAGTTTCAGTCGTGCGGCGGAACATCTGCAATTAGCAAATTCCGCTGTGAGCCGTTCTATAAAAAAACTGGAAAAGAAACTAGGTGTGAGTCTGCTCAATCGCACAACCCGCCAGCTTAGCCTAACCGAAGAAGGTGAGCGTTATTTCCGCCGAGTTCAGCATGTTCTACAAGAAATGGCTGCCGCTGAAACTGAAATTATGGAATCTAAACACACACCAAGTGGTTTATTACGTATCGATGCTGCAACGCCAGTCGTATTACATTTACTGATACCGTTGATTAAACCTTTTCGCGAACGTTACCCAGAAATAACGTTATCGCTGATTTCTTCGGAAACTTATATCAATCTGATTGAACGCAAAGTGGATATTGCTATTCGTGCAGGCAACTTAACCGATTCCAGTCTACGAGCTGGACCACTTTTTTCCAGTTACCGAAAAATCGTCGCCTCGCCTGAATATCTGCAAAAATATGGCATACCGCAATGCATTGAGGAGTTGGAAAACCATATTTGTCTTGGTTTTACCGAACCGGTATCACGTGTTTGTCTGATTATATGATTGATAAGGAGATTGCTAGTGGTGAACTTGTTGAACTACTGGTTGAAAAGCGTTTACCCGTCGGGATTCCTTTCAATGCTGTATATTATAGTGATCAGGCTGTAAGCATCCGAATTAGAGCCTTTATCGATTTTCTGAGTGAATATGTAAATGACTCCCGTAAATACTTTTGTCGTTGAAGCAAAAATCAATCTTTGTAAAGATTAAACCTGTGGCAATATCTGTACCTGAACTCGTAGTGATATATACCCGTCATCTTTCAAGCTGCCTCTTTGTTGGCTGCACTCACTCACCCCGGTTACATAGTTATCTATGCTCCCGGGGATTCGCTCCCTTGCCGTCGCGATGCAACTTGAAATCCATAGGGTATAATATTTAATTAAGAAAGGTTTTATTATCATGAGATAAATTGCAATAAAAAATAGCAATAAATGCAGAAGTCTTTTGCTGATATAACAAAGATATAATCTGAATTAATTTAAATAACTTATCTAAAATTATATAAATTTGTAGATATTTATGTGCTCATTTAACGACATAGTTAGTTTCTTATTTTTTTCTCAAACTAGCTTAGGTTTTATTATTCGTCTTTACCCGCATTTTTGAATACTATATCTCCTATAAGTGATATAGATTGAGCTAAATAAAGTAGGTAAGGTAGTAGCATCATCTACAAACACGATCGTGTAAAGAAAGACGCCTCTTCGCCGGAAAAGAAAATCTCCGGCGAGTATATTTTTCATCATTTGGTTTAAATAAGGTTTTTTAAATCTTCGAGAATGGCACCTAATTGATCACGGGGCTGACCTGATAATGACTTGAGTGGAAAGGGAAGACAAGGGGCGGTTACTTTGCCCAGTAACTCAGCGGCTGCTGCGGTGACCCTGAGGCTACCATAGGTTTTGAAGAGCCTCCAGACAGGTTCAAGGGCGGCCGACAACATCTGTACCGTTTTTGTATCATTATTCTTTGCTGCGTGAGTGATAGCCAGTGCAGTTCGCGGAAAAAGTCCACCTATGACGGAGAACCAGACATCACATTCAGCACAGAGGCCCGTCGCTGCTTGCCAGTCCCCGCTGATTCCGAGCGAAACGTGGTCGGGAAGGCGGGAACGAAGCGCATTCACCTGTTGTGTAGCCAGAGACAGTTCCTGCGGCAAGCGAGCAAGTTTGAGCGAGCTGACAGACGGTAAACTGGCAATGTTAATCAGTAGTTCATCGCTAAATTCAAAACCTGTCGTTGCAGGATTATCATAGACGCAAAGCGGTACGGATAGATGACGGCTGACTTCTTCATAGAGCGAATACACTTCATCCGGTGTGGGACGCTGGTAAGAAACGGGAGCCAGCATTACTGCGCTAACACCCGCGTGTTGGGCATTTTCAGCAAGGCTGAGTATATCCGTTACACGCAGCGCTCCAATGCTGACCATCACCGGTATACTGTTCGCATGTTCAACAGCCAGTCGGGCGACACGCGCGCGCTCCGACAATGTAAGATAGGCGTAGCTACCCGTCGATCCCAGTGCGCCGATAGAATCCACTCCAGCTTCAACAAGATTTTCAATAAGCGAGATAAATGTCTTCTCATCCACCTTGTTGTCATACACCGGTGTTAAAGGAAAAGCACTCAGTCCGGTAAACATTCTTTTCTCCTGTTTTTCAATAAAAGAAAGCAGAAAGATCCTTTGAAAATCTTAATGGATCTTTAAACGCTAAGAAGTGATCTCCATGTTCTTCCCGACCATAGATTATAATTTCCCCTTTTGGTACAGTAGACGAAATCCATTGCTGGCTTTCTATCCAATCGCTGTTTTCACCTGAAAAAATTAAAGTAGGAACGGTTATTTTATGGGAAATAACATCTCGCCAATCATTTAAAATATGTTCAAATAGTACTGATTTCAAATCATCTATACTTTGTGGAACAAATTCATTGGCAAAGGCTTGTGAATTGAAAAATGCGGGTGCTCCTTCTGTTGTATAATATTTAAGTATATCAGAATTAAAGAACATTTTATTCCCGGGAGTTTTTCCACTGTAGACGTCTATCAAAGCTTCTGGCGAACTTGTAAAAGCTCCTGCTTTAATTCTTTCTTCCTCTGACCAATCCGTGTGGCAATAAATAGAAGGAGGTTCATCAATCAATGCTATTTTTTTTATTACTTCTAGTCCGAAAAGGTCAATGTAGCTCCATAGTACCGAACATCCCATAGACCACCCACAGAAATATGCTTTCTTTATATTGACAGCAACAATAAATTCATGAAGATCGGCAGAAAAACGAGAAATTCTATTTCCATAATTTACTTTTTGAGATAAACCATGATTACGCTGATCCAATACATAAACTTCATATTTCTTGCTGAGAAGATATATTATATTTATATATTCTGCACCATGCGAGGACCAACCGGGGATGAATATTAACGTTTCTCCTTTACCGGCCTTCCAAAAAGAAAGAGATACCTCATCACTTGTTTTAAAAAAACCAATTTCAAGATCTCTCAAATCGGATAATTTCTCTGGAAGTCCTTTGATTGTGTGGGGAAAATTGAAATCCCGACCAAAGAACTCTAGCGCTTTATTGTATGTTAACATATTCTGACTTCCGTTTAACTTAACTATTTGATATGTTGAAATAATATCATCGCGCATAGATAGGTTAATTCATATTTAACCACTCGATGAGCGCTTTGTTCACTTCTTCTGGCTGCTCAAGTGTTGTGGCATGTCCACACAAATATAATTTAATTAATTTTGCGTTTGGTATCTTTTCAGCCATTTCTTCTGAATGTTCAGGTGGAGTTATAGTGTCACTATCACCGACAAGAACCAATGTAGGTACACTGATATGGGTTAAAATATTTCGATTATCTGTACGATTACCCAAGGCTTTGGATTGACGAACATAAGCGTCAAAGCCAGTTTCTTTCCCCATACGAATAATAGTATTTATAAGATTTTTATCGTGCTGACGAGATTTGTGCACTCCTGCGGTGGCCATATCTTTCAAGATTTCTTCGAAATTTTCCAGTGTGGTTTTATTTAGTAAATTCTCTCTCATCTCTTTTTGTTCTTCTGTCTCTGGACGTGCAGAGCTATTCAGTAAAGCTAATCGGCTTACGCGTTCCGGAGCTAATTTCATTATTTCCAGACAAATGAAACCTCCCATAGACATGCCAGCAAGAGAAAAATAGGGAGGTGCCTTCTGGATGATATCTTTCGCCATTTCTGTAAGACTACTGCCTTCCAGTATTGATGGTATTGTGACAGAACCATGCTTCCAAAGATTAGGTATTTGGTAGGTAAATAACTCAGATGTGCATAAATGACCGGGGATGATGATTATTGGTTCCATATTGGATTTCCTTGCATTAATGTTACTGTTTTTTTATACAGTATGGCATATAAAAAGTCAACTTTTTAGTATTTATTAGAAAACAGTAGCATGCCTACGGTGTGAGCTAAGACGCTGTAAGAAGAGTGCGCTATATTGAGATTGAATGATTTTATAAAAAAATATTTATTTTTTTGGGGATGATTTTAATTGTCCCTGTTTTATTTATGAATGTTAATTTTTTATATGAGAAAAATTAAAAGATATTAGATTGCCTTAACGATAGTTATAAGCATAGACATAAAGAAAGGGGGGCTGTTAGTTCGCTTCGCTCACCGCTTAACAAGGTTGCCCTTGAGCAGCCTTCTCCCCCCTTTTTTATCGCTAATCCGGTAAATAAGATCGATAGAAAAGGCGATTTATCCTACTTTTTTCAGGAAACAGGTTTTCAATACTAACCCTCTGATTTTATCTGCGTTACATTCGATTTCATCGTCACGATGAGTTAAACGGATATTTTTAATTAAAGTGCCGCGTTTTAGCGTTGCTGATGTGCCCTTTACTTTTAGATCTTTAATGATCTGTACAGAATCACCATCATTAAGCAGGGTGCCATTACTGTCTTTTACTTCGTTATCCATTTTATTATTTCCTCAAGTTATTTCTGAAAATAAGTGTGGATTATAGACAATTTGTGCTGATTTTTAAAGGATATGGTGAAATTTGTCCGTATGGCGGGCATTTTATGATGTTTTGCTGTGTCGGAGTCTTGGGTAATGAAAGGTTAATGTAAACAGGCCCCCGTTGTTAACAGGGGCCTGTAAGTCTCAGAGCTCTTAATATGACGGCTCTTTATATTTTACTGCTCAACGCTTGCTTCAATAAACCATAAGAATTTGTCGAGATCACGGGAGGCGGCGGTTAACATATCCGCGGTGTTTTCATCCTCAACTTCATCCATCGCTTTGCGGATATCATTAGCGACAACAGCATAATGGTCGGCTAATGCTTTTAGATGGTCCTGCACGTCATGGATATTTGTTGGGTAACTTTTCAGTATCGTGTGTCTATTAACTTCTTGTACGGTGCCGAGAGCTGTTCCACCAAGTTGTACGACTCTTTCTGCAAAAATATCCGTATGTTCAGTAATCGTGGTACGAAAGGTATCCAGCATTTCATGGATGGAAATGAAATTTTTGCCACGCATGTTCCAATGTGCTTGTTTGGTAAGCAGGGAAAGATCAATAAATTGGATAACCATGTGGTTCAGAATTTCAATGGTTTCCTGTTTAATATCATCATCGATATCATTGCGAGTATAAAGTAGTGTGGATATCCCTGTTTTGATTAATCTTGCAGTATCCATAATAGTTTTCCCTTGGTATTAATAATGAGTTTTTTATTGACTGAGACGAATGTAACTCAATATTAGTCTTAAATCATATAGCTTGTTCCTATTAAATCAATAGTTAATTTTTATAGGAAAATATTTATCATAGAATTCTTATAATAATATTGAAAAATATAATAATTTATCAGATGAATTTATGTGAATAACTTAATCATGAATGAATTCATTTATAAAAAAACCGGAGAATAACGTTATGACTCCGGCTTCCATTTTATCTCGATTAAAGAAAATAATTAATCGACTTCGGTGATTTTAGGTTTTCCTTTTATTGTTGACGTAGAACCGATGGAGGCAAAAATAATACAGAATAGTGCCAGCCATTGCGTTATAGTCAAATGTTCATTCAGAAATACAATACCAGATAGCGCACCCAGTGCGGGTTCAAGGCTCATCAGAGTACCAAATGTCTGTGCGGGTAAACGGGTCAGAGCGATCATTTCCAGTGTATATGGGAATGCAGTAGACAGAATCGCAATTGCCAGCGCCAGAGGGAGAATGGACATGTCAAATAATAGTTCTGGCCCTGTTTGGATCAAACCGACAGGGAAAAATATCATAGCAGCGATAAATGAACCAACAGACACTGTTGCTGCTCCATGACCTGCACCGGCGCGTTGGCCGAAAATAATATACAGTGCCCAGCAAACACCTGCGCTGAGTGCATAAATGATCCCTATAGGATCTAAACTATCGATATTATTATTGCCAATGGGTAGTAGGAAAGCTAAGCCAGCGATAACTAATGCCACCCAGAGAAAATCTATTGGTCGGCGTGATGAAAACATGGCTACAGCCAGTGGGCCAGTGAATTCAAGAGCTACGGCGATGCCTAAAGGAATAGTTGTCAGCGCCATATAGAATGTATAATTCATTGCGCCAAGAGCAATACCATATGTCAGCAGCGGCATGATTGATTTTCGGCTAAAACGCAGGCGCCAGGGTTTAAAAATAATAAACAGAATGATAGTTCCAAGACCTAGGCGCAGTGCGGTAACACCCGGTGCGCCGATGACCGGAAACAGCGTTTTGGCAAGAGAAGCACCGCTCTGAATTGATGTCATGGCAAGCAGTAACAGTATTACAGGTATTAATGGAAAGGCACTCTTTTGGAGCTTGGAAGAAGACATCCGGGCAAAACCTCAATTAAAATCAAATGATCTGACCGATAATCTTCGCAGTGAAACGTAGATAACTCAATAGGTTTAGAGAATATAATTTTAACGAAATATTTTTCATTTATTAGACCATATTATATGGTTATAGTGAAATTAAATTTTATTATTGAAATATAATCCTGATATAAATCTATATTTTATTTTGATGTGTTGATAATTGAGGGATTACAAGTGATGAAGGTATTGATTACAATCTGATTGATGTTTGATTTCATATCATAATAATTAAGCATAAGTTATGATTAATGCTAATATATTGAATATGAAAAAGCCATTCTTATTTTGTTTTGCTTGATATCAGTTTTATAAGTGAGTTGTATGATTGTGATATTAACGTATAATCCTGATTTTCATGTGGAGATAAAGCAACAGGAGCTGAGATAATGAAAAGTATTGCTGTTTATTGTGGTTCAAGTCTGGGTGTATCTGAAATCTATAAAGAAAATGTCATTATCTTCGCAAAGGAATTGGTTAAACGTAATCTTACGCTTATTTATGGTGGCGCCAGTGTAGGTATTATGGGAACTGTTGCTAATACGGTTTTGGCAGAGGGTGGGAAAGTGATTGGTGTTATTCCAACATTATTGGAAACTCGGGAAATATCACATAAAAATCTGACTGAATTATACGTTGTTGAAACTATGCATCAGCGTAAAAACAAAATGATTGAATTAGCTGATGGTTTTGTTGCTTTGCCTGGTGGCTTTGGTACGTTGGAAGAGTTTAGCGAGGTATTTACCTGGAGTCAGATTGGGTTACATACAAAACCTTGCGGTATTCTTAATATTAATAACTTTTATGACCCGCTCATTGCCATGATTAATAAAATGGCGGATGAGCAATTTTTGCATGAAAAATATCGTCATATGGCAATAATTGAACAGGATCCTGCTATCTTACTCGATCGTTTTGATACTTATCAGGCGCCATCGATAAAAACCTATTAAAATCAATTTTATAATGAAAAATCGATATTATTGTAATACTGTAAATAAAGGAACCAGAAAATAAAACTTGAACTGATAAGGGAATTAAAAATATGGAGATACGATCCACTTTAATGAAAGAGAGTATGATACAGAAATGAGAGAAATAATCAGCATTCACCTTTGATTAAGGTAGATAAGATATTAATTCTCGAAATAAATAAACCATTCCTGTTGCATAAATATTTATTTAAATATTTTACCACAGGAATGGTTGTTAATATTAATGGTTAAATATTAGCTTACAATCATATATTCTACTATTGGGTTGTTACCGCCATCCGCTGTATAGGATAAGTGTAAATCATCACCTAAATAATCGGTTGAGATTGAGTAGCTGCTGCTGCCAATCAAAGGATTGCTCCATGTAATATAGATACTATAGATTTCGCCTTTGCTATCTACAAATACATAGGTACAACGCCCTGCAACACCACCTAACAGGCTGTTTGAATCACTTCTCCAAATCGCTTTTCCAGGAGTGTTGTCATTGCTTCTATTAATTACTTGAGGAGGAAGAGTGGTCCACTCACCTTGATCCAGACGGATAGAATCCTGAATAAGTTTAAGTTTGTATGGTGATTTATTAGTTACTTTTGCAATAACGCTGATTGGTGCTTTTAAGGAGATTGCTTCGATCTCTGACATAGTATTACCTCTTGTAATTGATTTTAAAAATATAATTAATAGATTCCAAGATTTTAATTCAACCTGTTATGGTTATATAAAATAACTTGGGGTAGAACCTTCTTAGCTATATTTGATAGCTTATTTTTACTTCTTATTAGAATTCCATTTCTTTATATTTCCTGAATTTCAATCTTTTTATATTTTGGTGTTTTTATTTATCGTTACCACCATTTTATTATCGCTTTTAATAATTTTTATCCTTTTAAAAGAGTAAAATTAAAAACAAACTATCTATTAAATGGTGTAGATAAAAAGCTTTATTTTGCCTCGATGTTTTTTAAGATACCTTTTCTTTCAGATAAAAGTCAATTTTTTTACTCTTTGTGTTTTATTATAAAATAACAATCGGTTAATTATATTGTTGTACTTAAAAACGTAGATATAAATGATAAAATATGTCTATGTTTTTAATAAATAATATATAAAACAACTATAATGGCAAATAAAAATAGGTTGCTAGGGTTATGATAAGTTAATAATAATGCCATTATTTTCTTGAGCATTAATTAATCATTATATTAATAAGATGTTAATGTGTTGTAATATTGAATGAGTATAACTTAGTAACAGATTGTATTTATTTTGAGTGGCGATAAACACACTAATTTGATAAGTCTTTATTATTGCTAATAAGTTTGCTGATTTATTGATTAACAGATATTTGGATAATGAGCTAATATTATATTCACTACAGGGATTATTACATTATTGATGAAAATATCCTAAAAAAATTAAATTGTTATAAATGTAATGTCATTGATCATTAATATGTTTATTTGCGGTGTGGCATTATTGATTTTTTTATTTTCTTCTTGGTGTCTGATTTGAAAACATATTCTGCATCAAATTAAATCACATCACGATATCGTCTTGTCATTCAGAGTACCAATAGGAAGCTTCTTGCTATTTTATTAAAAGTAAAAAATCAAAATAGTCTATTTTTAATGACGGATTATTCTATGGATAAGCTACTGGTGTAATATGTGTTTCAGAATAACGTTATAAATCAGTAAGAAACTGGTAGCAAGTGGTGTTAGCAGGAAATTTCCTAATCTTTTTTCCGACTGAAAAATATTGTTTTAAATTGTAGACGACTGGTCTAATTCGGTATAAGTTGTATCTATGCAAACGAATAGAAATCCCCAAGATATCCGTCAGCACATCCTGGACATTGCGCAGCAAGTTATTGGATGTAAAGGCTTTTCAGCCGTCGGACTTAATGAAATTTTAAAGGCGGCAAAAGTGCCGAAAGGCTCGTTTTACCATTATTTCGCGTCGAAAGAGGCATTTGGCGCTGCTATGCTTGAAGATTACTTTACGCACCATCTCGAAAGGATGGATAACATCATGATGCGTAAGGAGTGGACAGCGAAAGAGAACTTAATGCAGTACTGGCAAGGCTGGTTGGAGCCGTTAGAAGACGGTACTGTTTGTGGGCAAAAGTGTTTGGCGGTTAAGCTCGGTGCTGAGGTGAGTGATCTATCTGTAGCGATGCGCTTGGTGTTGGAGAATGGGACAAAGAGTATTGTTATGCGCCTTGCCTCTGTCGTGGAAAGCATTGTCCATGAGGGTGGATTGAATTGTTCTGTTGAGGAAGCTTTTCCACTGGCTGAAGCGTTATATCAGACTTGGTTAGGGGCTAGCCTGATGGCGAAGATCACCCAGAGTAGCGCACCGTTACAAAGTGCTATGGCTACCACGAAGCGATTATTGAATGCATAGCGAATAAAAACACTGTTGGAAGTCACTATTCATCAGTGTTTTTTTATACCTAATGATTAGACGACTGGTCTACTTTTTTGGTATCTCAATGATACTGACTTTTAATGTTGAAGGAGAAGATAAATGTTTCAAACACAACAAATAAATCGCCGTATCGTCTTGGTTTCACGTCCGAATGGTTCCCCGACACTGACTGATTTTCGTCTGGAACAGCAACCTATTCCTGAGATAAAGGAGAAAGAAATACTGTTACGCAGCGTTTTTCTTTCGCTAGATCCTTATATGCGTGGGCGAATGAGTGATGAACCATCTTATGTGCCACCGGTGGAGCTTGATAGCGTTATGGTTGGTGCAACAGTGAGTCGGGTCGTGTCTTCAAATCATCGGAGATATCAGGTGGGTGATTGGGTACTGGCATATAGCGGTTGGCAGGATTATGCCGTTTCCGATGGTAGCGGCCTTCTTAACTTAGGCCAATCGCCTGTTCACCCATCCTATCAATTAGGTGTGTTCGGTATGCCTGGCTTGACTGCTTATACTGGGCTGTTGGATATCGGTCAACCCAAGGCTGGTGAAACATTGGTTGTTGCTGCGGCAACGGGTCCGGTTGGTGCAACGGTTGGTCAGATCGGTAAGCTTAAAGGTTGTTATGTCGTTGGCGTAGCGGGTGGTGCGGAAAAGTGTCGCCATGCTGTTGATATATTGGGATTTGATGTTTGCCTTGACCACCATGCTCCAGACTTTGAAGAACAGTTGTGCAAGGCTTGTTCGAAGGGAATTGATATTTATTTTGAAAATGTGGGCGGCAAGGTATTTGACGCTGTTTTACCGTTACTGAATGACTTTGCTCGCGTTCCGGTTTGCGGAATGGTTTCTCGTTATAACTCCACCAGCCTTCCAGAAGGGCCAGATCGCTTGTTTTTGTTGATGAATAAACTGTTGAGGAAGCGAATTCGGATGGAAGGATTCATTGTTACTGATAATTATACTCGGCGTTTTGATGAATTTTCACGTGATATATCCGCATGGTTTGATGATGGCAGGATAAAATATCGTGAAGAGGTGGTGTCAGGTTTGGAAAATGCTCCACAGGCGTTTATTGGCCTGTTACAAGGCCATAATTTCGGCAAGTTAGTCGTCCGTGTCGGTCCTGATAATTAAATGCTACTAGACATAATTCGGCCTATACAGTGAGGTAGTTGTGCGAAATTTTAAGTATTACAACCCAACTAAAATCGTTTTTGGTGAAGAAACTATTAGCCGTCTTGATAGCTTGGTGCCACGGGATGCGCGGGTACTGATTCTCTACGGCGGTAACAGTGCTGAAAAAACCGGAACGTTGGATGAAGTCAGAAGTGCGTTGGTTAATAGAACTATCCAGGAGTTTGGTGGTATTGAAGCTAATCCGACTTACGAAACTTTGATGAAAGCGGTTGAATTGATACGCAATAGTGAAGTGAATTTCTTGCTCGCTGTCGGCGGTGGTTCTGTGATTGATGGCACTAAATTTGTGGCGGCGGCTGTGAATTTTGCAGGAGAGCCTTGGCGTATTTTGGAAGAGGGGGGATCGCTTGTTCAGAGTGCTCTCCCGTTTGGTACCGTTTTGACGCTACCCGCGACAGGTTCAGAGATGAACAGTAGTTCGGTAATTACCAATAAAGCGAAACAAGCTAAGCGGGATTTTATGAGTCCGTTTGTTTTTCCTCAATTCTCCATTATGGACCCAACGAAAACCTATACTCTGCCGTTACGTCAGGTGGCTAATGGGGTGGCTGATGCTTTCACACACGTTATGGAACAATATTTGACTTATCCTGCTAATGGCATGGTGCAAGATCGGTTTGCTGAGGGGCTATTGCAGATATTGATTGAAATAGGCCCCCAGGCTATGAACACCTCGGATAATTACGAGATCCGCTCCAATCTAATGTGGGTCGCGACTTTGGCTCTCAATGGTTTGATTGGTGCTGGTGTGCCGCAGGATTGGTCCACACATTACATCGGTCATGAATTAACTGCGCTTTACGGTATTGATCATGCTCGAACATTGGCGATTCTCCTGCCTGCTACTCTGAAAATCTGCCGGGAAAGCAAGCGTGTCAAATTGTTGCAGTATGGTGAGCGTGTTTGGGGTATTACCAGTGGAGATGAAGAACAACGAATTGATCAAGCTATTGCATATACTCGCAGTTTCTTCGAGGATTTAGGAATTCAGACCCATTTGTCAGATTACAACCTTGGTGTTGATGACATTGATCGGGTGGTGAAACAATTGGAAGCTCACGGTCTGACTCAATTGGGTGAAAACAGAGATATTACGTTAGATATTAGTCGCCAAATCTTGCAAGCAAGCCTTTAAGTTGGAGGAGCGCCCTGGGGAAAATTCCAGGGCTTCTCTCTGGAGTCTATTTTAGGGAACGAATTTGCAGTACGATGTAAGTTAAATAGGAAAAAAATGTTTGAGTCAAAAATGGATAATAAACATCAGCAATCGTCGCATATTCAGTTGGAAAATAATCTCTATCGAATTGTAGTGAGTAACAGCCATAATTTTAATGAATGGTTGTATTTGCGGAATAGATTATGGCCTACGGCATCAGAAGAAAGTCACCGTGAAGAAATGAACTCGATTTTGAATTCTGATAACCAGATTGCTTTTATGATCCAATCGGGTTTAGGCGATTTTTGCGGTTTTGCAGAGGCTTCACTGCGTTTTGAATATGTCAATGGATGCAATTCCTCACCCGTTGCTTACCTTGAAGGGATCTATATTTCCCCGGAATTAAGAAGAAAGGGTTTAGCGACTCGTCTTATCACTCATATTAAAAATTGGTCTAAGGATCATGGATGTACTGAAATGGCATCAGACGCTGAAATAAATAATGAAGAATCACTGGCTCTTCATTTGTCTCTTGGGTTTATAGAAACAGAACGGGTAGTTTTTTTCAGGAAGTTAATCAAATAGGGATGAATTGGATGGTGAAATGGGACTTGGATTATTTCTATCATCATTCATCTCTTATAACTGAATGCTGATGCGAATTACATTGTGCTACATATATTATGTCTCTCTGACATGACAACGTAGCCCCATGTATGTATCTTTAATTAGCTCGAATAACGCTCAAAACTTCCCGCGATCTCTTAACCTTGTTGTGGCATAATGCGCCGCTATTGATTTTTCCGATTTCCCTTTTTGTTTCTAAATGTAAGAGCGAATGCAGTGTTAAGTACAAACAACATCACCATGCAATTTGGCAGTAAGCCCCTGTTTGAAAACATTTCTGTCAAGTTTGGCAACGGTAACCGTTATGGTCTGATTGGCGCTAATGGTTCTGGTAAATCCACTTTTATGAAAATCCTGGGTGGTGATCTGACACCCACTGCCGGTAATGTCAGCACCGATCCCAATGAACGTATTGGTAAACTGCGTCAGGATCAGTTTGCTTTTGAAGAGTACACGGTGTTGGATACCGTGATTATGGGGCACACGGAACTGTGGCAGGTAAAGCAGGAGCGTGACCGCATCTATGCGATGGCGGAAATGAGCGAAGAGGATGGCTATCGCGTTGCGGATCTGGAAGTCGCGTATGGCGAGATGGATGGTTATAGCGCCGAAGCACGTGCCGGAGAGTTGTTGCTAGGCGTTGGTATTCCAGTAGAACAGCATTACGGTTTGATGAGCGAAGTGGCGCCAGGCTGGAAATTGCGTGTATTGCTGGCTCAGGCACTGTTTTCTAATCCTGATGTTCTGTTATTGGATGAACCGACGAACAACCTGGATATCGATACGATTCGTTGGTTAGAGCAAATACTGAATGAACGGAATAGCACCATGATCATTATTTCCCATGATCGTCACTTCCTGAATACAGTTTGTACTCATATGGCCGATCTTGATTATGGTGAATTACGTCTGTTCCCCGGTAATTATGATGAATATATGGTTGCCGCCACTCAGGCCCGTGAGCGTCTGGTAGCGGATAATGCGAAGAAGAAAGCGCAGATTGCGGAATTACAGTCTTTTGTCAGCCGTTTTAGCGCTAATGCTTCTAAATCAAAACAGGCGACTTCCCGCGCTCGTCAGATTGATAAAATCCAGTTGGAAGAAGTCAAAGCATCCAGCCGTCAGAATCCCTATATCCGTTTTGAGCAAGATAAGAAATTGTTCCGAAATGCTTTGGAATTGGAAGGTTTGACTAAAGGCTATGACAATGGTCCTCTGTTTAAGAATCTCAATCTTTTGCTGGAAGTTGGCGAGAAAATAGCGGTTATCGGTGCTAACGGTATCGGTAAAACGACCTTCCTGAAAACATTGGTTGGTGAAACAGAGCCAAATAGCGGCATGGTTAAATGGTCTGAAAATAGTAGCATTGGTTACTATGCTCAGGATCATGCCAGTGATTTTGACTGCGATCTGACGGTTTTTGACTGGATGAGCCAATGGAAGAGAGAAGGGGACGATGAACAGGCTGTTCGTAGCGTATTAGGACGTTTGTTGTTCAGCCAGGATGACATTAAGAAAAAAGTCAAAGTGTTATCGGGTGGTGAAAAAGGACGGATGTTATTTGGTAAGTTGATGATGCAACAGCCAAATATTCTGGTAATGGATGAACCAACAAACCACTTGGATATGGAATCCATTGAATCCCTGAACCTTGCGCTTGAATTGTATAAAGGTACTTTGATATTTGTTTCTCATGATCGGGAATTTGTTAGCTCATTGGCAAGCCGAGTTATGGAAATTAAATCTAATAAGGTCATTGATTTCAAAGGTACTTATGATGAGTATCTGAGAAGTCAGGGAATTGTTGAGTAATAATCTTAATGAGATAAATCGCCCGGGTTGAGATAACCGGGGCGTGTTATTTCTATTGTTTGTTATTTCTATTGTTTGTTATTTCTATCGGTAGATAGATTAACTGTTGCACACTTCGCAATTGGGATCTTTGGATAATTTAATATCACGAAATTGCATCGTCATTGCATCAAACAATAAAACCTTGCCGCTATTGACTTTGCCGTATCCAGTAAGGAGTTTGATGGTTTCCATTGCTTGCAATGTACCGATGGTACCGACTAATGGCGCCATCACTCCCGTTTCTACACATGTTAAATTGTTTTCGCCAAACAGTCTGCTCAGGCAACGGTAGCAGGGGGCATTTGGCTGATAAGTAAATGTAGTTAGTTGCCCTTCCATGCGAATAGCTGCGCCGGAAACCAGAGGTGTTTTCCTTGCCAGGCACAAGCGGTTCAGTTGTTCGCGGATTGCCACATTATCAGTACAATCCAAGACAACATCATTCTGGCTGATAAGTTCATCTAGCGCTTGATCTTCCAGTAATCCATTAACGGTTTTAATCGTGACATGTGGGTTTATTGCCCGGAGCGTTAATTGGGCTGAATGCACCTTAGCCATGCCGATATGTTCATCCCGATGTAGGATCTGCCGTTGCAGGTTCGAGAGAGAAACGGTATCAAAATCCAGTAATGTTATTGTTCCGACACCTGCTGCGGTCAGGTACTGAGATGCCGCGCAACCTAAACCACCCGCACCGACTATCAGGATCGTCGAAGATTTCAATTTTTCCTGACCGTCAAAATCAAACCCACGTAGAACAATCTGACGGTTATAACGTAGGATTTCTGTGTCTGTGAGTTCAATGGTCATTATTCATTTTTCAGTAAGTGATTGAACAATTCGATTTCAACATTTTCACCAACTTCTACCCGCCCACGCTCACGTTCCAGAACAATGAAACAGTTCCCCTGACTGAATGAACTAAATATATGAGAGCCTTGATGCCCTGTCGTACGAACTTCTAGTTCACCTTGTTCATTCACTGAAGCAATACCCCGTTGAAAATCCATTCTTCCCGGTGTCTTTTTCAATGGCGTAGTGACCTTGGCACGCATACGCATAGGGGGTTGCCATGCCGTAAAACCGGATAGACGCGCGATTAGAGGTTGAACTAATTGATAGAAAGTGAGAACGGCTGAAACTGGATTACCGGGCAGACCACAGAACCAAGAGTTTTTTAGTTTGCCAAAAGCGAAAGGTTTACCCGGTTTAATGGCCAGTTTCCAGAAACTGATTTCGCCTAATTCATCCAGTATCTGCTTGGTGTAGTCTGCTTCACCCACAGAAACGCCGCCACTGCTGATGACTAAATCAGCTTTTTGATCTGCTTGTGCGAAAATATGGCGTAAGGCTTGGGGATTGTCTGCAATAACCCCTAAATCAATAACGTCGCAATCCAGCTTCTCCAGCATCAGGCGAATGGCAAAACGGTTGGTATCATAAATTTGTCCTTCTTTAAGCGGTTGACCGATAGCTTGTAGTTCATCACCCGTCGAGAAAATGGCGACTTTCAATTTGCGAACCACTTCAACGTCGGTGATGCCTAAAGATGCAATCAGGGGTAACTGAGCGGTGGATAATTTACTGCCAGCCGGTAGTACCACCGCACCTTTAGTAATATCTTCGCCGGCCAGACGGATATTCTGACCTTGTTTGGCGGGCTGAGTGAAAACGATGCCATTATCAGTAACTTCTGCGTGTTCCTGCATAATGACCGCATCAGCACTTGTGGGAATCGGTGCGCCAGTCATAATGCGGATGCAAGTTGCAATCGGCCATTCTCCTTGAAAGGGGGCGCCTGCCAGTGCTTTTCCTGCCAGAGGCAGTGGTTTATGACCATTTAAATCCGCATGGCGTAAGGCATAACCATCCATTGCTGAGTTAGCAAAAGGGGGCACATTGATAGGAGAAATAATATTTGTTGCAGTGATGCGTCCTGATGCTTGCGGGAGGTTGACGGTTTCTGTGTCAGTCAGTGGTGTAACTTGTGTCAGAAGTTTTTCCAACGCCTGCTGTAAAGAGATCAATCCAGAGGTATGACAGTGATCCATAAGTGATGCTCCCAGATAACGTTTTTTATTAATGGCATTATGGCAGAGATCATCATAGGTGTGAGTGATATTTGATTTTGATCGTATGTTCCATAAACGCGGCGATATTGGTGTCGGTTATCCAAAATGCCGCAACATGTGATAAGTACGTAGAACATGACGATTAACCTGGCGTCAGAGGATATGCTGTTGTCATAGCCAGGTTAGAAAGCGGGCAAGAGATTATAAGGTTTGACCACTGTCAACTGTTATGATTTGTCCTGTCATCGATTCTGCTTTTAACAACATTAAGGTTATTTCTGCAACATCTTCTGGTGTTGAAATTCTTTCTAAGGGCAAATAAGTGCAAAGCGTATGCATTTTCTCTTCTCTCCCTTTCCACCATCTTGTTTCAACGGCGCCTGGCGCTACGCAGTTAACCCTGACCGATGGAGCCAGTGCCCGAGCTAAGGATTTTGTCAGTCCGTGAACCGCTGATTTGGAAGCGGCATAGGGGATACAAGAACCTAAGCCCGTTTCGCCGGCGATACTACCGACATTCACAATAGCACTCCCCGTTCTTGCTTTAAGATAAGGTGCCGCATATCGGCAACAATAAAATGTGCCTTTCACATTAACATCAATAATGGTATCCCAAATATCGCTAGATATGGCATCAAGATCTTCAAATTGAAGTTGTCTGGTTGTCGCCGCGTTATTTACCAGATAGTCGATCCCGCTAAATTTTTCCACGACGGTGTTTATCATTGCCTGCACAGCCGATTCGTCGGCAACATCCGCTTTTATCGCGATAGCTTGCCCCCCATCCTTGATAATGGTTTCTGTTGTTTCCTGCGCTTCAAGTTCACTTTGTGAATAGATCACTGCGACAGCAGCGCCTTGTTTTGCCAGCATAATACTGATAGCCCGTCCTATACCGGTTCCACCACCGGTTACAATGGCTGTCTTACCTTGAAATGCTTTATACATAAAAATGCTCCTTAATTAATATTTGGACATAACATGATAAATCATATCTCTTATAGACAGGTTTGTTAGTACCATTTTGGCATTATTGTGTGGACAATATTGTGTGGAAGCCTGACTAATTCAGCTAATGTTGTGTTGTAAGACTCGATTTAATCTTAATAGAGGTAACTTATTAGAGGTAAAGTAAATAAGTGGAGCCGAGTACGAAAATTTATATACGCTGACGTTCCAGATACTGTAATTAATTTCTTACTGATTTTTTATTTATGGGCAGAAATAATTTACGTTTTTCTGGGAACTTTGTTAATTAAAAGTGTATGTTGTATTTGATTTATGTTACGGCTTATGAAAAATGAATTAAAAAAATAATATTTTATGGCTATGAACAATTCAATTTCTCCTCAACAAAGTCACCGCTACCTCGCTTTTCATATCGCAATGAGTGGATTTTTGGCGCTGGTCGTCGCGATGGGAATTGGGCGTACTGCCTTCACTCCTCAAGTGCCTTTAATGATCGCAGAATGCCAGTTTAGTCTGACTGGGGCAGGCATCGTTGCGGCTTTTAACTATCTGGGATATCTGGCCGGCTCCTATGATGCGATGCGGGCGCGCCGTTTGATTGAATATCGGCTTTGGACCGGATTGTGGGGAGCGGTGATTATTACTCTGCTCTCTGCGCTACTGTATGGGGCGATATTGCACAGTATCGCCCGTTTTTTTATTGGTTGGGCGAGCGGCTGGACATTGGTATTGGTGACATCATGGGCCAATGAACAGTTGGTTAAATTGAATCGTCCTGCGTTGGGTGCTGCCATATTTGCGGGACCGGGAGTCGGGATATTAGTTACTGGTATCCTTGCTATCGGTATTCAAGCATGGCAAGTGAGCGTCTCCGAAGCGTGGCTGTTATATGGCATTTTGGCGCTGGTTTGTAGTATCTATATTAGTCGGCATTTGCCCCGTCGTGGCGAGTTACACCGTTCACAAGTCGAGGTGAAAAAACTGACTTTGACTCCTGCAATTAAGCGGCTGGTATGGAGTTACAGCCTGGCGGGGTTTGGCTATATTTTACCTGCGACTTTTCTTTCGCAAATGGCAAGTGATCGTTTCCCCGGCAGCTTATTTGCACAGTTTGTCTGGCCAATATTTGGCGCCGCCGCAGTTATCGGCATCGGTTTCGCTATTTTGACCCGTCATATGTTGACAACGCAAATCCGGCTTGCGATCACTTTATGGATTCAAGCTGTGGGCATTCTCATCGCTGAGAGCATTCCGGGAATCGGTGGTCTGGCATTAAGCTCTTTGTTGGTTGGCGGTGGTTTTATGTGTGTGGTACAAATGGCGTTTCAGTATGGGCGTGAATTAGCACCAGAACATAGCCGTTATATGGCCGGGTTATTAACCACCGGATATGCGGTCGGGCAGCTTATTGGGCCGATGCTGTCAGCGGTTTCTACCGCGATAACCGGGAGATTGGAGCCTGCGTTATATGTCGCATTGATTACTTTGGTCATTGCTGGGTTATTGGTTTGTAACAAAAATAAACCGACCAGTGAAGGGCGTGTGTAAAAAATTCATATAATTATGAAAAGCAATCACTGGATAATCACCACGTGCTCATTTACAGTGTGTGCAATAGTTACCTGTTAGTAGTGAATTGTTTCAGTTATGGTCTTCATGACTCGAACATCCATTTTACTACCCGCCAGATGATGAAAAGTAATGTCTTTGGAGAAAATAATGTCATCCTTAAGTAAAGAAGCTGAACTTGTGCATTCGGCGCTGGAAGCTCGTGGTCTTGAAACGCCTTTGCGTGGTCAGGCGTTGGTGCCGGAAGTGCGTAAAGCGCGTATTGAGGAGCATATGACGGAAATTATGAAACTGTTGAATCTCGATTTGCGTGATGACAGTTTGGCAGAAACCCCCGGTCGTATTGCGAAAATGTACGTCGATGAGATTTTTTCCGGGTTGGACTACAGTAATTTCCCGAAAATCACATTGATAGAAAATAAGATGAAAGTGGATGAAATGGTGACAGTGCGTGATATCACACTAACCAGTACCTGCGAACACCATTTTGTCACCATTGATGGCAAGGCGACGGTTGCCTATATTCCAAAAGATAAAGTCATTGGGCTGTCTAAGATTAACCGTATTGTGCAATTTTTTTCGCAGCGGCCACAGGTACAGGAGCGTCTAACCCAACAGATCTTGATTGCATTACAGACACTGCTTGGCACCAATAATGTTGCTGTATCGATTGATGCGGTCCATTACTGCGTGAAAGCGAGAGGTATCCGTGATGCAACCAGTACCACGACAACAACCTCCCTGGGTGGATTGTTTAAATCTAGTCAAAATACCCGCCAAGAGTTTTTACGCACGACTCGCCATGTGTAATTTTTACATCGGGATATAAGAATGGCCTGCCAGAGAATTGACTCACTGGATAGTATTCGTGGTCTGGCAATACTGGGGATATTGTTGCTCAATATCTCCGGTTTTGCTTTGCCATCCGCCGCTTATTTGAATCCGGCATATAATGGTTCTGCTTCTTTAACTGATTTGATTGTCTGGTCTGTACTTAGTGTCTTTGTTCAGGGAAAGTTCCTGTGTATTTTGGCCTTCTTATTTGGTGCAACTTTGGAGTTACTATTACCAAGGGGCAAAATCTGGAATTACCCTCGATTAACTATACTTGCTCTAATTGGAGTGGGACATGGCATCCTATTCTGGGATGGCGATATTTTGCTCTCTTATAGTTTGGCTGGTTTTTTCAGTTTTCAATTGATTAGCCAAAATAGCGCCAGCAGCAGGTTATTTATGAAAGGCGCTATTTTTTATCTGATCGGATTAGCGTTATTGTTTTTTCTCGGCTTTCTTTCCAGCGGCGAATCTGACGGTGTTTCTTGGCAGCCGACTGAATTCCATATGTTATACGAAACATATTGGAAAACATCTGGTGGATGGTTGGCAGTAAAAGAGCGTTTCAATCAGGTCATGTTGATGATGGTTATGCTGTTTGTTCAGTATGGCTGGCAGCTTATCGGTATGATGTTATGTGGTGCGGGATTAGTGCGTAATGGTTGGTTAAAAGGTGAATTTTTAGTAAGCCATTATCGAAATGTGGCGCTATTGCTGATACCACTCAGCGTTGCTGTTCAGATATTCTCTGTCGTGTTCCAATATATCCATAATTGGGATTACTTTTGGTCAGGTATTGTCGGTTATATCCTTGCTGAGTTGGTAACGCCATTTCAGGCACTGGGTTATATGGCTTTGATATATGGTTTCTGGCCGGTTATTTCATGCTGGCGAATTAATTACTGGCTCAGTCAGGTTGGACGAATGGCGATGAGTAATTACTTGCTACAAACCTTAATTTGCACTCTGTTGTTTTATCATCTTGGGTTTTTTGGTCAATTTAGCCGTTTGGAATTACTTGCATTTATTCTTCCTATTTGGGCGGTGAATATTCTGTTTTCATGCTGGTGGTTACGCCGTTACCCGCAAGGGCCGGTAGAACGGCGGTGGCGTGAGATGACGGCGGTGTTGGCCCGGTCTGCTTAAGTTGGGTTTTGTCCGTTGCCCGTAATTCTTCCGGGGTTACGGCGGGGTAATCAGTCATGCCTTTTGGTACCTTATGCGGAGCTGGAATGGGGATCAGAGGGCCGAGGAAACGAGGTTCACGTTTCAGAATATAAAGATCAGTCAGGGCGCCTAGGCGAGCAATGATTTCACGTAATCGAACAGTAACCATATTTTTAGGTGTAGAAACTGCATAACATTGGGCGGTAATTCCCATATGCATAGCGATAAACAGTGCTCGTTCGCAATGAAATCGTTGAGTGATAATCGTAAAATCATTAGTGTTAAAAACCTTTCGGGTTCTGACTATCGAATCAAGTGTTCTGAAACCCGCAAAATCCAAGACGATATTTGCAGCAGGAATACCCGCTTTTACCAAATCTCTGCGCATGGTGACTGGTTCGTTGTAGCTCTGTTGAGCGTTATCGCCACTAAGTAATAAATATTTAATTTTGTCGCTGTTATAAGCGTTAACGGCTCCTTGGATACGGTACATATAGTACTGATTTGGGGCACCAGAAAGGTAATATTTAGACGTACCAAGCACTATACCCACTTCGCGTTCAGGAAGTCGTTTAAGATCATCAAAGATATAGGGGGCTGTTTTCCAGCTAATCCAGCGGTCAAGTGCAATAGCTGTCAGTATCAGCATCCCTGTGATGAATAACAGACCAGTTATCAGGCGCTTCCACATGCTTTTGCCTTTTTATACACATTAATGACTGAATTTGTTAAAGGCTACTTTACCTGAAATTTCTAAGCAAGTTTTCTCTTTAGGAAAAAAGCCTGTTAATTTACTTTTACTAACAGGCTTTTTGCATATTTCTAGCGATAAGAATCAGAATGAAGTACGTTTGTACACGCGATATTCAGGTTTCCAGAAGTTGCGCTCAATTGCTTCATCCAGTGCGCCATCTGAGGTAACAGTGGCAACGCCCTGTATTTGTGCTTCTTTGGCGACTTGTTTAGCAATTTTGCGTGATACTTCCTGAATATCATCAATAAGTGGCAGTAACGGGCCTTGACCTTGTTGGGCTAGAGGTGAACAATCCGCCAGCGTCCGGCTTGCTGCCATCAACATACCGTCAGTAACCAGTTTGGCCCCTGACGCAATGACGCCCAGACCAATTCCAGGGAAGATATAGGCATTGTTACATTGGGCGATTGGATACTCCTGATCTTTGTATTTTACCGGATTGAATGGACTACCTGTCGCAACCAGAGCCACGCCATCCGTCCAGTTGATGATATCTTCAGGACGGGCTTCAACGCGGGAAGTTGGGTTCGATAATGGCATGACGATTGGACGTTCACAGTGTTTATGCATTTCACGGATGATCTCTTCTGTAAACAAACCTGACTGACCTGAAACACCAATCAATACCGTCGGTTTAGCATTACGGACAACATCGAGCAGAGAGATGGCATCGCTGTTTACATCCCATTGAGTCAATGAGTCGCTTTTCTGTACCAGCTTATTCTGGAAATCCAATAGATTTGGCAGTTTGTCTGTCAATAAACCGAAGCGGTCAACCATGAAAATACGGGCACGAGCCTGTTCTTCGCTTAACCCTTCTGATTTCATCTGGGCGATGATCTGTTCTGCAATGCCGCAACCGGCGGAACCCGCTCCGAGGAAAGTAACAGTTTGATCCTTCAATTGACGGCCCGCCGCGCGACTGGCTGCAATTAAGCTACCTAACGTAACGGCAGCAGTTCCCTGAATATCATCATTAAAGCAACAAATCTCGTGGCGATAACGATTAAGAAGAGGCATGGCATTTTTTTGTGCGAAATCTTCAAATTGCAGCAGCACGTTTGGCCAACGGCGTTTAACAGCCTGAATAAATTCGTCTACAAATTCATCATACTCTTCACCGGTGATGCGCGGGTGACGCCAGCCCATGTATAACGGGTCATTCAGGCGTTGCGGGTTGTTGGTGCCGACATCCAGCACGACTGGCAGTGTATAAGCTGGGCTGATACCACCGCAGGCGGTATACAAGGAGAGTTTGCCGATAGGAATACCCATGCCGCCAATGCCTTGGTCGCCCAAACCAAGGATACGTTCACCATCGGTAACAACAATGACTTTTACATTTTGTTTGGTCGCATTTTGCAGCATGTCATCAATATGTGCTTTGTTTGGATATGAGATGAACAGGCCACGGGCACGGCGGTAAATATCGGAAAAGTGCTCACAAGCTTCGCCAACGGTTGGCGTGTAGATGATTGGCATCATTTCGTTCAAATGTGCATCCAGCAGGCGGTAGAACAGGGTTTCGTTAGTGTCCTGAATATTTCGCAGATAAATGTGTTTATCTGCGTCATTTTTGAAATCAAGATACTGTCGATAAGCACGTTCAGCTTGTTCTTCGATGGTTTCGACTGCTTCCGGTAATAAACCGTAAAGATTAAAGTTGCTGCGTTCTTCTTCAGTAAAAGCGCTGCCTTTATTCAGCAGGGGAAATTCCAACAGCATTGGGCCAGAATAGGGAATATATAGTGGACGTTTACTTTCGTGTTCCAGTTCCATGAATCTTACTCTTTGAACTAAATGGATAACAAGGTTAGCTATAGATCCTAAGAGATAGGAAAAATATGTACAGTAAATGTTACTTAATTAGAGGTATTATGAGTAAAAATGAGAGATAACATCCAGAGTTAGCTAATAAAATGTTACGGTAATTGTTTTTTATAGCGGAAAACCCTCTATCTGCATAGAGGGAAAAATGAATTTTCCACTGGATTCAGAAAGTGTAGTAATCAAATTTGCTGCAACCGAGCGTAGCAAGTATGGATTGAGTTGCACTCCGTTGGGATAAATCACAGTTTTTTTCCTCAACCAACACAGCTCTGTCGATAGCCAGGCAATCACCACCAGAAATGTTCATCAGAATTAGCGCTGCTTGTAATGGGGGTAAGCTTGGGTTAAACGCGGCATTTTCTGCATAACGCCCAGGATAAATTTTTCCATCTTTTCCTAAAAGAGCAGCACCACTGTAGGAATTACTGTATGGGGCATAGCTCTGGTTTGCTGCATCTAATGCAGTCAGGACTAATGTATCCGTGGTTTCTAGTTTATAACCATGATTAACCGGGTCCATCAACAACGTCTTGATGCCCAGATCGTTTGGGCCAAAAGAATCTGGCAGATAATGACCTAATGTTGAAGGTACTTGCTTTGGCAGGTGAATCTCTAATTGGGCGCCACTATTAAGTTCATTCATAAATTGGCGGCAATGGCCGCACGGAGAGTAATTCACAGTAACAGACGCCAGTTTTTTCTCACCTAATAACCAAGCGTGGGTAATCGCACATTGTTCAGCATGAATCGTTTGTTGTAGTGGTACGCCAGCAAATTCCATATTCGCGCCAAAATAGAGATTTCCACTTTTTCCGCGGGCAATGGCGCCAACATTAAAATGTGAGATTGGTGTCAGGGAGCATGCCGCTGCAAGTGGCAATAGGGCGACAGCCAAGGTGTTGTCGTCAAAACCGCAGGCTTTCTTAATAGATTCAGCTTGCTCAGCAGTAAGCATAGCAGGAAAGTCATTGTTTCCTGCGTAAGGTAAAAGAGCATCCTGTAGTTTAGAGGGTAACTGTACCCAGATGGGGTGAAAACGAGCTTGCATAGCGTGATCTCCAAATTAACTTAAGATCATTCTAAGTTGTCTGGTTATATTTGTAATGTGATTAATGTCATATAGATGAATGAGACTTATGTAATTGAAGTGAGTAATCAAGCGATTAATATCAAATTTCCTAACAGCTAAACTAGCTAAATAGGTATAACAACACTGGGAATATAAAGGGAGCTGTTAGTGAAGTAATGATACCGCAGGTCATCAATGCCAATGAGCTGTACGCGCCTTCAACGAAATTAACTTCTGTACAGCGGGCAGTACCCAAAGCATGTGATGCTGTTCCCATTGCTAAGCCGCGGGATGCTTTGGTTTTTACCTGTAACAGATCGAACAGGTTATGACCAAATATTGCACCGAAAACGCCGACGAAAATAACACAAGCAGCGCTGATTGCCGGAATACCGCCAATGGCATCAGCTACTGCCATTGCTATTGGTGTTGTGACGGATTTAGGTAATATCGAAGCGGCCATTTCAGGAGTTGCGCCCATCCACAAGGCAATAGCAGTGCCTGTCACCATAGCGACAATAGTGCCGATAAAACAGATGCTAATAATGGACTTCCATTGGGCACGGATCTGATGTAGCTGCTCATATAAAGGAAATGCCAGTGCAACCACGGCGGGCTGGAGTAGATCATTTAAAATTCGGCTGCCGGCAAAATAGTGTTCATAGGACGTGTGGGTTATTAGCAATATCGGAATAATGATGGCGATAGAAACCAATAAGGGGTTCAGAATAGGAATTTTGAATCGTAGCGACAGTTTTCTTGCGGTGTAGAATACAACTAATGTTAATGGCAGCGACCACCAAATGTGACTTAACATTTTTATTTCTCTTGTTTCTGTTGTTCACTTTTAATTTCTGACTCGGAACCCATAATTGGCCGTTCACGATGAACATAATGGGAACTGTAAGCAACGATAATCATAACAATTGCGGTACTGATCAGGCATGAAAAAACAATTGGAACTATTTGTTGGCTGAGTTGGTCGTAATAATTCATCACGCCCACGCCAATAGGCAGAAACAGTAAGGTCATATTTTTTAGTAACAGACTACAACTTGGTTTTGCCCAATGAACAGGAATGAGTTGGAAAGATAATAAAACGAACAGTATCAACATGCCGATAATACTGCCGGGAATAATGATAGGTAATAGGGAAGAAATGGCGTTACCTGCCAGCAAACACAAATAAATTAGAATAAATGCTCGCAGGTACTGCCAACCAATAATCAGTACTTCACGAAACGACATAACACAATTCCTAATTCTGGTGAGGTATTCATCATACAATTAACCTTGGGAATGTGTCAAAGCTCACATTAGCTCACATTAAAATAAAAGCGGGGACCATTACTGATCCCCGTGGGTAAAAATATTAATGAAATAAATTGACTATTATTTCACTTGCATACCGGGTTGGGCGCCGCTGTCAGGGCTGAGTAAGAAGATATCTTTTCCACCAGGTCCGGCCGCCATAACCATCCCTTCCGAAATACCAAAGCGCATTTTGCGTGGCGCCAGATTGGCTACCATAATGGTTAAACGGCCTTCCAGCGCTTTTGGGTCAGGATAACTGGAGCGGATACCAGAGAATACCTGGCGGGTTTCGCCACCTAGATCCAGCATCAGTTTCAACAACTTATCCGAGCCTTCGACAAAATCAGCTTGTTTAATAAGGGCGACGCGCATATCAACTTTGGCAAAATCATCGAAGGTGATCGTGTCCTGAATCGGATCTTCCGCCAGTGGACCGCTGACTTTTTGTGGTGTGTTGATGCTCTCTTTAGATGCCGCGACCATAGCGTCCACTTTATCCATATCAATGCGATTGAACAGGGCCTTAAAGGCAGAAACTTGGTGATCCAGTAGCGGTTCTTCAATACCATGCCAGGTAAGTTCTGTATTTAAGAAAGCTTCTGCGCGTTCTGCCAGATTTGGCAAAACGGGTTTCAGGAACGTCATCAAAACGCGGAACAGGTTGATGCCCATTGAACAGATAGCTTGAAGCTCGGCATCACGGCCTTCTTCTTTTGCCACCACCCACGGCGCTTGCTCATCTACATAACGGTTTGCCAAATCAGCCAGTGCCATGATTCCGCGGATTGCTTTGCTGAATTCGCGGTTATTAAACTCTTCTGCAATCACCTTTGCCCCATCAATAAACTGTTGGTAAAGCGCCGGATCAGCCAGTTTATCCGCCAGCTTGCCGTTAAAGCGTTTATTAATGAAGCCTGCATTACGGGAGGCCAGGTTAACAACTTTATTAACGATATCGCTGTTAACACGTTGAACAAAATCTTCCAGATTCAGATCGATATCATCAATGCGAGCAGAGAGTTTGGCTGCATAGTAATAACGCAAACAGTCTGCATCCAGATGATCCAAGTAAGTGCTGGCTTTAATAAAAGTACCACGGGATTTGGACATCTTCGCACCGTTGACGGTGACATAGCCGTGAACGAACACGTTGGTTGGCTTACGGTAACCGCTGCCTTCCAACATGGCCGGCCAGAACAGGCTATGGAAATAAACAATGTCTTTACCGATAAAGTGATATAGATCGGTAGTGGAATCTTTTGCCCAGAACTCATCAAAGCTTAGATTGCCGCGTTTGTCACACAGGTTTTGGAAAGAACCCATATACCCAATAGGGGCATCCAGCCAAACATAGAAATATTTGCCCGGCGCATCAGGAATTTCAAAACCGAAATAGGGGGCGTCACGGGTGATATCCCACTGTTGTAAACCGGATTCAAACCATTCCTGCATTTTGTTGGCAACTTGTTCCTGTAATGCGCCGGAACGGGTCCAGGCTTGCAGCATGTCACTGAATGCGGGCAGATCGAAGAAGAAGTGTTCTGTTTCACGCATTTCTGGCGTCGCGCCGGAGACGGCAGAACGGGGGCTGATTAGTTCAGTCGGACTGTAAGTCGAACCGCAAACTTCACAATTATCGCCATACTGATCTTCTGCCTTACATTTCGGGCAGCTACCTTTGACAAAGCGATCCGGCAGAAACATATTCTTCTCAGGATCGTATAACTGAGAAATAGTACGATTCTTAATATGGCCGTTTTTTTTCAGTTCGAGATAGATTTTCGTTGAGAACGCTTGGTTCTCTTCACTATGCGTAGAGTGATAGTTATCGTAGCTCACCGAAAAGCCAGTAAAATCCTGATGATGCTCTTGGTTCACCGTGGCGATCATCTCTTCAGGAGCAGTACCCATTTGCTGAGCTTTCAGCATGATTGGCGTTCCATGAGCGTCATCGGCACAGATAAAGTGAACCTCTTTGCCGCGCATTCGCTGAAAACGGACCCAAATATCTGCTTGGATATGTTCCAGCATGTGACCGAGATGGATTGGACCGTTAGCATATGGCAACGCGCACGTCACCAATAATTTTTTTGCGACTTGAGACATAGTAAGGATCTGACTTCCAATAAGTGAAAAAGGAAGTTTGATGTTAACCGATTAAAAAAATTGTCGCTAGGGTAAGGCTCAATCTTAGTGCGTTTTGTTGGATAAAAATCGAATCAGTGAACGGGAAGCGGGTTTTTGTCGCCAATCTTATCTGAACGCATTGGGTTCTGTTATGATGGAGAGATGGTTTTTAGCTAATGATAATCATTAAAGGAGCCGGGATGAACTCACAATCCCCCGAGCAGACCAATCCTGACCTGCTGAAATCTCAGGTAACAAAAATACTTGCTACTTTTACACACCTGACACTAGAACGTGATTTGATAACACTGAAAGCTTTACATCACTGTACGATGCTTGATGGTGTTTTGCACATTGAATTACTGATGCCGTTTGTCTGGCAACGCGGCTTTAAAGCATTAAAAACAGCGACAACGGAAAAATTACAGGCGGTAACTGGCGCAAAATCGGTGGCATGGAAATTGATCCATGATATCAGCACATTACGTCGTGCTAATGATCTGCCGGGAATTAATGGCGTCCGTAATATTTTGGCTGTCAGCTCAGGTAAAGGCGGGGTGGGTAAATCCAGCACCGCCGTAAACTTGGCGCTGGCATTGGCTCAGGAGGGGGCAAAGGTCGGTATTCTGGATGCAGATATCTACGGCCCTTCTGTTCCGAGTATGTTGGGAACTTCCAAAGAGCGCCCGACTTCTCCGGATGGGCAGCATATGGCGCCGATCATGACGCATGGCCTTGCTACTAACTCTATTGGTTATTTAGTAACAGACGATAATGCAATGGTATGGCGTGGCCCAATGGCTAGTAAAGCATTGATGCAGATGTTACAGGATACATTATGGCCGGATCTTGATTATCTGGTTATCGATATGCCGCCAGGGACCGGTGATATTCAGCTCACTTTGTCGCAAAACATTCCAGTAACGGGGGCGCTGGTGGTAACAACGCCTCAGGATATTGCCTTAATTGACGCAATGAAAGGTATCGTCATGTTCCAGAAAGTGAAGGTGCCTGTATTGGGGATTGTCGAAAACATGAGTGTGCATATTTGCAACAACTGTGGTCATTCGGAGCCTATCTTTGGTACGGGTGGGGCAGAAAAATTGGCGGTTAAATATCACTGTAAATTATTGGGACAAATCCCTCTGCATATTTCACTGCGTGAAGATCTGGATCGTGGTCAGCCAACGGTTATCAGTGATCCTGATAGTGAATTCACGGATATTTATCGCGAAATTGCCGCGAATATTTCAGCGCAGATGTATTGGCAAGGTGAGAAGATACCAACAGAAATCTCATTCCGTGCCGTTTAATGCGGGTATTTGATTGATGATAGCGGGCGATGGATGTTTTCATTGCCCGCTTTTTGCATGGGGAGATTTTGTATGGGGAATAAGTATGCTTGTCCGATTTCCCTCGTTACGATTTCCCTTGTTACATCGTTTTTATGCGAAACGCTTCGAAAAAAATGAGACTTATCTTGTTTACACTGGAACAGATACCATTAACTCCCTATAATCTCGCCAAACTTAGCACTCATAAGTGCTTTGTTCCCATTTTTTTCTAGAATCAGGTTATCTCTATTATGGCTGACGAAGCATATCAGTGCACAATTGTAGGAATTTCTGGTGCATCTGCCTCAGGTAAAAGTCTCATCGCTAATACACTTTATCGTGAATTACGTGCTCAGGTTGGTGATCACAATATCGGCATTATACCAGAGGATTGCTATTATAAAGATCAGAGCAATCTATCAATGGAAGAGCGTTATAAGACTAATTATGACCATCCAAGCTCAATGGATCACAATCTGCTCTTTTCTCACCTGCAAGCGCTGAAAATGGGTGAATCAATTGAATTACCACAATACGATTATGTTGCCCATACTCGTAAACCAGAAGCGATTCATTTTGCGCCGAAAAGGGTTATTATCCTAGAGGGTATTCTGTTATTGACTGATAAACGCTTGCGTCAGGAGATGGACTTCTCTATTTTTGTTGATACGCCACTGGATATTTGCCTTATGCGTCGTATTAAGCGGGATGTGCATGAACGGGGACGTTCTCTGGATTCGGTGATTGAGCAATATCATAAAACTGTGCGTCCAATGTTCTTGCAATTTATTGAACCATCAAAGCAATATGCAGATATTATTGTGCCGCGCGGGGGTAAAAACCGGGTCGCGATTGATATATTGAAAGCCAAAATTGGTCAGTTCTGCGAATAATAAAACTTTGCTTGTCAGGCATTGAATTGATAAGCATCATCGTATTTGAGAGGAAATAATGCGACTCTGTGACCGCGACATAATTAAATGGCTTGATGAAGGTAAATTAGTCATTGCTCCACGTCCGCCGATTGAACGTATTAACGGGGCAACTGCTGATGTGCGCCTTGGGAATCAGTTTCGTGTTTTCTGTGGTCATACTGCGGCATATATTGATTTGAGTGGTCCGAAAGATGAGGTCAGCGCTGCGCTTGATCGCGTGATGAGTGATGAAATTATCCTGTCTGACGATGAGGTTTTTTTCCTCCACCCTGGAGAGTTGGCGCTAGCTGTTACGCTGGAATCCGTCACATTGCCGGACGATTTGGTGGGCTGGCTTGATGGCCGTTCTTCTCTTGCTCGTCTTGGGTTGATGGTGCACGTGACGGCACATCGGATTGATCCGGGTTGGCATGGTCAGATTGTTCTCGAATTCTATAACTCCGGTAAATTGCCTCTGGCGTTACGTCCGGGCATGGTCATCGGTGCTTTGAGTTTTGAACCATTGTCTGGTTCCGCAGACCGTCCGTATAACCGTCGTCAAGATGCGAAGTATAAAAACCAACAGGGTGCAGTGGGTAGCCGTATTGATGAAGATTAATATTTTTATCGGCTATTGAGTTGCATTGACTGTTTTGACAAAAAAGCGGAGGAAGTCATGAAGAGATTACTGACGACACTGATTATTTTGCTGGTCGTGATTATTACCGGTCTGGCAGCATTAGTCATGTTGGTGAACCCGAATGACTTTCGTGCTTATATGGTCAAACAGGTGCAAAAGAAGAGTGGCTACCAACTCGTCCTGCAAGATGGTATGCGCTGGCATGTCTGGCCAAAACTGAGCATTATTACCGGGCGTATGTCATTAACGGCCCCAGGAGCGGCTCAGCCAACAGTGACGGCAGAAAATATGCGTCTTGATGTGGAGTTGTGGCCGCTTCTTTCTCATCAACTTGCTGTGAAAGAGGTGATGCTGAAAGGGGCGATATTGAGAGTAACCCCAGAGAGTCAATCTCAGAAAAAAGAGAATATCCCTATTGCACCAAAAGGGAGTGCGGCCAATTCTGTTGCGAAGGGGGAGGGTTGGAAGCTTGATATTGCCAGAATTAAAGTCGTGGATAGTTTGCTTATTTGGCAGCGTGATGAGCATGAGCAGTTAAATGTCCGCGATATTAATCTGCTGATGGCGCGGGATAACCAAAACCATATCGGCGTGGAGTTAAGTAGCAAAGTTAGTAAGAATCAGCAAGAACTGGCTTTTAATCTTAATGCTGATGTTGATATTACTGATTATCCATACCGTGTTGCTGGTAATATTGACTCTTTTGATTATCAACTTCAGGGCGCGGGTATACCTACGGGGGGAATTAGTGGTTCAGGAAAAGTACATGCTGTTTATCAAAAAGAGACGGCAGATGAACCGCAAATCGTTTCTTTACAGATGTTGAGTTTCACCGCTAATGAGAGTGAACTGCATGGCAGTATAAAAGCCATGTTGGGGACTCACGCGGATTATCAGATAGACTTATCTTCCCAAAAACTGAATTTAGATAATCTGATGGGATGGGATTTGCTTCCTAAAGAAGGTGCGGAAGTTAAACGTTATTACCGGGTAGAGAATAGTTCGGCTAAACCGGTGATCGCTGTTTCAAGCTCTGCCCAGACTGATTATAGCGCCACGTTCCTAAATGATTTTAATGCTAATGTGATTATTAATGCGGATAAGTTTGTTTATCGAGGAATGGAGATCGATAACCTGATATTGGAAGCGACAAATAATAGTGGTGTCGCTGAAATTTCTACTCTGAATGGCAAATTATTTGGTGGTGATTTCTCTATTCCGGTTTTTTTAGATGCAACGGGTAATCAACTTAAGTTACACGCAAAACCTTTGCTGCGGAATATAGAACTGGAACCGGTACTCAAAGCATTTTCTTTACCACAGGCATTTAGTGGTAAATTCAATCTGAATGGCGATCTTTCTGGTAAAGGATATGATGGTTATGCGATTTCGCATATTTGGCAGGGTGATCTTAATTTCAGTTTAGTTAATGCCAAAATGTATGGATTAAATATCCCACAATTAGTCCAGCAATCTGTTGCTCGTGCAACGGATAAAGTGAATATTACTGATAATATGGATAACTTTACCCGTGCCAAAAAGCTTGATGTTAAAGCGGTACTGAATCGAGGTGATATAAAAATCAGTCGACTTCATGCGGTATCTGATCTGCTAAATATTGATGGACAGGGTAAGGCTAATCTACTTAAACAAAATGTTGATGTCGCTTTAAAAGTACAGGTAACACAAGGATGGGGCAAAGATAATGAATTGGTTAGCCGTCTGCGAAAAATGAAAGTACCACTGCGAGTTTATGGTCATTGGGATAATCTGCAATACAATTTGGATATTGAACAACTGCTACGTAATGAGTTGGAGGACAAGGTAAAGCAGGCTATTAACGATTGGGTTGAACGTAGCAGTCATTAGCTGTATTAGCTCATGCCTGATTTGACCGTTCAATTCTGGTTAATTGACTATTATGCTTAACCAGATACTTAAATAAATTCTTATCGTTGCCTGAGCGGTCAATTTCGGTACAAAAGTGAATTTCTACTTGTGAGTTAAATTTTAATAATTGCTAACATCTCTCCATTTTTTTCATCCATGCCGACTTCAACAAAGCCAAAGCTGGCGTAAAAGTTGCTCGCTACAGTATTGCTTGGCTTATAACAGATTTCTATTTCTTTTAATCCATTTGTTTGCCTAATTTCATTAAGGGCTAGCAGCATTGCCTGGCGTCCAATGCCTTTGTTTTGATGTTGTTGATCCACCATAAATCGCCAAATTGATGTCTTTTGATCGGTTTCAGGCACCCACATAAAAAATCCGACAGGTTTGCCATCTAAGCAAATTGCACGTGTTTGGTATGAGGGATTGAATTTTGATTCAACCAGTGACCACACGTTATCTGCGACATATTCACATTGGTCATCGGTTACTGTTAGATCACAGACATCTTCATAATTGTTTTTATCCACATCAGCGAGGGTTATATTCATGTATACCCGTCATCTTTCAAGTTGCCTCTTTGTTGGCTGCACTCGCTCACCCCAGTCACATAGTTATCTATGCTCCCGGGGATTCACTCCCTTGCCGCCGCGATGCATCTTGAAATCCATAGGGTATAATATCCTTTTGAGTTAATGAATAATATTATTAATTGGCAAGTGTATATGAAGTTTGTTGAATTGAGAAGCTATGGATTTTTTGTTCTGAATACAAAATTATTTAATTTAGTTAGATAAATCATTAACAGTATTCGTATATAGTTCCTCATATGATATTGATAGATAGCAAAGGCTAAAAAAATCCCGGTACAGTTTAAACTGACCGGGTTTTATTTTGTTTCCGAGGAAAAACTCAGTGATGGCAAATATGATTAGTGATCAATAACACTGAGTTATTCTTTATTTTCTTCCTCTGACGCCAGAGGGGTGATTTTTACCTTATTAATTCGGTGACTGGTCACTTCCAACGGTTCAAACAGATAATTATCAATCTGTAATTGCTCGCCTTGTTGTGGAATATGTTGTGAATGTTCCATCAATAAACCTGCCAAGGTTTGATATTCACGTTTTTCATCCAGTTGCAAAGGAACATAAAGGATCAAATCATCCAGCGGCATATAACCGTTGGCGATCCAACCACCATTTTCAGTCGCCTGAATATCATGGCGGGCATCAGTTTCTTCGCCATCTACCGGCAAATTACCCGCGATAGTTTCCATTACGTCGGTCAAAGTCACCACGCCTTCCACAGAACCAAATTCATCGACAACAAACGCGAAGTGAGTTTGTGCCTGGCGGAACTGCTCCAATGCTTGGAGTAGTGAAAGCTGTTCAGGGAAAATCAGCGGTTGTTTTATCAGCGAGTGTAAATCAAAAGGCTGTTGGTTGAGCTGTTGATTCAATAAATCAATAACATGGACAACACCTAATGGTTCGTCACTGATATTTTCATCTGTTACCACAATGCGTGTATGAGGACTTTTACTCAGTATTTGCGTCAGATTTTCAGTTGGTGCATGAATATCAAGGTACTCCACGTCGTGACGGGAAGTCATGATACTGTTGACGTTACGCTGCGCCATACCCAGAACTCTGGCAATCATTTGACGTTCTTGTGGATCAAACACTTCCTGATTATCAGAAATTAGATTAGATGTATGATTGTCCAATTCTGCGTTTTCATGCTTACCACTCAGGATACGTAAAACAGCTTCCGCTGTTCTTTCACGTAGCGAGCGGGAAGCAGTAAGAAATCTGCGGCGGTTAAACTGGGCAAATTGGTTTAAGGATTCAATCATAATGGAGAAGCCGATAGCGGCGTACAAGTAGCCTTTTGGTATGTGATAACCAAAACCTTCGGCTACCAGACTGAAACCGATCATCAATAAGAAGCTCAGACAGAGAATAACGATAGTCGGGTGAGCATTGACGAAAGTGGTCAGCGGCTTACTTGCCAGTATCATCAGGAACATCGCAATGGTGACTGCCGCGATCATGATACCGATGTTGTCTACCATACCAACAGCAGTAACCACTGAATCTAGTGAGAATACAGCATCAAGGACAATTATCTGAACGACAACCGTCCAAAATTTAGATGTTTTGCGCTGTTGTCCTGAGTGGGCATCTTTACCTTCCAGCCGTTCATTGAGCTCCATCGTCGCTTTGAACAGTAAGAAAAGACCGCCTATCAGCATAATCAGATCGCGGGCGCTAAATGGATGTTCCCAAAGCGTAATTAATGGATGAGTTAGCGTTATCAGCCAGGAAAGACTAAAAAGCAGTACGACACGCATCAGTAATGCGCAACTCAGACCTGTAATTCTTGCTTTGTCTCTTAGTTTTTCAGGAAGTTTATCTGCCAGAATGGCAATAAAGACCAAGTTGTCGATTCCAAGGACAATTTCTAGAACGATAAGAGTAACCAGTCCAGCCCATATCGTCGGATCAGCGATCCATTCCATACAGTTTGTTTTACCTTTTAATATGACGGCTCATGCCGAATAATGAATAATGGGCATTGACTCATCAAATTTCAATAGTTGATTTTTCATCTTGGGAAGTTTTTTCCAAAAAATGAGGTGTAGCGGCATCGATGGCACCAATAACTATCCATTAGGACGCATCCTGAGTTAACATGTGATCACATTAACAAATTGCACACTAATTATTATTGGTGTGCAGAATTATCATCAGACAGGAGTTATTCATGTCCAAGCAGCAGATTGGTGTTGTCGGTATGGCGGTGATGGGGCGTAACCTGGCGCTAAATATTGAGAGCCGTGGTTATTCCGTATCTATATTTAACCGTTCAAGTGATAAAACTGACGAAGTGATCGCCGAAAATCCGGGGAAGAAATTAGTTCCAAGCTACACTATCGAAGAATTTGTCGATTCACTGGAAAAACCGCGCCGTATTCTGCTCATGGTTAAGGCTGGTGAAGCTACCGATAAAACTATTGCTTCACTGACTCCACATCTGGATAAAGGTGATATTTTGATTGATGGGGGTAATACCTATTTTCAGGATACTATCCGTCGTAATCGAGAGCTTTCTGCTCAGGGTTTTAATTTTATCGGTACCGGAGTTTCCGGTGGTGAAGAAGGGGCATTGAAAGGTCCATCTATCATGCCTGGCGGTCAAAAAGAGGCGTATGAATTGGTGGCGCCAATTTTGCGAGAGATCGCGGCTAAAGCGGAAGGTGAACCTTGTGTGGCCTATATTGGACCGGATGGCGCCGGCCATTATGTGAAAATGGTTCACAATGGCATTGAATACGGTGATATGCAGCTTATTGCTGAAGCCTATTCTTTATTGAAGAATGCCCTAAATCTGAGTAATGAAGAACTGTCTGAGATTTTCACTGACTGGAATAACGGCGAATTGAGTAGCTATTTGATTGAAATCACTGCTGATATTTTCCGTAAGAAAGATGAAGCAGGCCAATATTTGGTTGATGTGATTTTGGATGAAGCAGCAAATAAAGGCACGGGTAAGTGGACCAGCCAGAGCTCTCTGGATTTAGGTATTCCAGTGACGTTGATCACAGAATCAGTATTTGCACGTTATATCTCTTCTCTAAAAGATCAGCGAATGGCTGCGGCTAAAATTTTGAGCGGGCCAGAAGCACAACCATTTAAAGGCGAGAAGGCCGAATTTATTGAGAAAGTCCGCCATGCGCTTTATTTGGGTAAAATTGTCTCTTATGCCCAGGGTTTTCAGCAATTGAAAGCTGCATCTGATGAGTACCAGTGGAATCTTAATTACGGTGAAATTGCCGGGATTTTCCGGGCGGGCTGTATTATTCGCGCTCAATTCCTGCAAAAAATTACTGACGCATATAACGAAAATGCGGATATTGCTAACCTGTTGTTGGCGCCTTACTTTAAGAAAATTGCTGATGAATATCAGCAAGCGCTGCGTGATGTCGTCTCTTATGGGGTGCAAAATGGTATCCCAACTCCCACGTTCTCCGCTGCTATTTCTTACTATGATAGTTATCGTTCTGCTGTATTGCCCGCTAATTTAATTCAGGCTCAACGTGATTATTTTGGTGCTCATACTTATAAGCGTACTGATAAAGAGGGGGTTTTCCATACTGAATGGATGGAATAAGCCCAAGTATTATCGATTGACCAGGAACGTGAAGAGGCCACATCAGATATGATGCGGTTTTAATTTCCGCGATCGTCTGGAATATGCCGTTACGGTTTTTTAACAAATGTACCGTAACGGCGTAGCCTGAATTTCAGAATATGACTTATCTGAGTGTGATGATTGTCACATTAATCCCGGATTAAACAATAGGATCAATACTGATAATGTGAAAATCAAAACGATTATTCCCTACATGAACCAGCTTCAAGTTTTTAGGGAAATTGAGACCTTCATCGACAGTTGCAATACCGACAGCATCATAAGAAAAATAGAATGACCCGTTACCAATATATTCTCCGGTGTTGACATTTCTTACATAAATTGAAGTGACTATCTCTTTCTGTACCAATAGTTCGTTAACGACAGTATAATTATCATCTGTTATTGCGTTAACGTCGATTGTTTCTTGTTCTTCTCCATTAAATATCTTAACGGTCATAGAGAATTTTATATCTGAATGAGTATCATCGATGATTCTTAGTGCAACCAGTTTTGTATCTTTCTGCATAATTCTGAATTTAGATAATCCTCTAATTTCTCTATCGATATCTGGATTATCGACTACCCACTCATAATATTTACTCTCTGGATCGTTGTAATGGCGCCACGCATGGACTTTTGATAACTTGCCGATTTTTACTGAACGGAATTTATCGTTAAGATTGGAAGGGAGCGATATAATTTTATCGAGTTCTGGGTAATCATGTGACTTACCCTGATAGTTTTTCTCTTCGAAAAATGTGACGCCGGTAATTAATTCTTTTGTCATTCTTTTACTCCTTAAAGTTAATGTAAGTAATATATATACCCGTCATCTTTCAAGTTGCCTCTTTGTTGGCTGCACTCACTCACCCCAGTCACATAGTTATCTATGCTCCCGGGGATTCGCTCCCTGGCCGTCGCGATGCATCTTGAAATCCATAGGGTATAGGTTGCCAAGAAAAAAATGTTCCCATTAATAAACTCCTATGTAATGTTTTTCTGGAAGTATACCCGATTGTATTAATGCGAAGTATATAGTATTTGCTCGTTTCTACTATTTTTACAAATTGGCTTTTTATATATGATATTTGCTACTAATAATTTATTCGTTCCTCATCTTTAGATGTGATATATCCAGTCAATAAAGGAATAATATTCGATAGGTTAATATTAAAATTAGCATAAAAATGTATAAAGTAAAGCTGTTTAAAAAGTACCTAATAATATCTTGATAATTATATTAATATAGTCCAACTAACTGTTTGAAATATGAGAGTTTGATACTTTTAGTGAGTCTTGTATCTTAGGCTTGGTATTCAATTTAATTGTGAATATTTTTCATGTTTGGTGTTTTGAGTAGATGTTATAAGATTGTTTTTTATTAATAATATTATGAAAATACCTAGAATTAAATATGCAATAATGTAATGGTTGGATGTTTCTATAATTTTTAGAATTAATCGTTAGGGAACTATTTATCTCAAAGGAAATAGATTATGATCATTGTTCTTGGGGATATTGATTTAATGTTTTTTTAGGTTAAATTATTATTTAACTTTTTAGTTATAAATTTTTATGAAAAAAGACAAATAACAGTGAATGGCTAACTGATTGTTAAAAATTTATTTTATTGGCAAAAATGAATACACCGTTGCGGTTTTTAATGATATTCCGCAACGGTGTTACTTAAATTTTCAGAACGTAGCCTGTCTGAAAACAATGGTTAATTATTGTTACATTATGACCGGATTAGTTAGAAAAATCGGTACTGATAATATGAATATCGAAACGATTACCACCTACATTAACTATTCTGAGATTTTTAGGGAAATTAGCTTTCTCATCAATAGTAACAACACCATTTGCATCACGATAGAAATAGAATGATCCGTTATTAATATATACTCCAGTACTGGTATTTCTTATTGCAATGGCAGTGACTAACTCGGTCTCAAATGGCAGTATACCAACTAGTGCATAATCATCATCAGTTGTTGTTTCAACTGGACCTACACAATGTGTATTCGTGAACATTGAGAATTTAATACCTGAATAAGTATCATCAATAAGTCTTAATGCAACCAGACAGGTATCTTTTGGTGCTACTTTGAACTTAGATAATCCTCTAATTTCTCTATCGATATCTGGATGATCGTATTCCCATTCACGATAGCGTTGACCTGGTTCACAATCGCTCTGATGACGCCATGCATAAACTTTTGATAGTGTTCCAACTCTTACTGAGCGGAATCTGTCGTTGAGATCATAAGGCAGTGGAATAATAACATCATTTTCTGGATAATGGTGCGCTTCACCCAGAAAGTATTTTCTATCGAAAAAAGTTGCACCTGTAACTAACTTATTAGTCATATTTTTCTATTCCTTAAACTTTATTTTAAAAAAACGTCATCTTTCTTTTTGAAAGCTATATGAGAATACAGTGAGTGTGGGTTCTTGTATTTAATAAAATATAATGAATAGGCATATTAAATTGTTGCCAATATAACACCAATATAATTGACATATCATTTTATGCTGATAATTGAAATAAAGATTCTGAAATTAAAAATAATTGAAGATTCCTATCAAAAGACACCTTTATTTGGGTAGGGAATTATCCCCTAGTGTAATTGATAATTTTTTGTATATGGCTCAATAGTGAATAATTAGATATTCATGGTATTTGATAATTATACCTCTCTGTTTAATGTTTATATAATGTAGAAATAAGAATGACTTTATCTCGTGATATAAATTTATGGGGCGGGATAGTTACCACTTTCAATAAATATGTTTAGAATATTATCTTAAATATCCTATTTCTATAGGCTATTTGACAAATATCATTTTTTTGCAATGGTATTTATTCTACCCGGTGAAAACTCACTAATTCAGGTTGTGCAATTCGGTGATAATCTTGAGTGTTAAGAATCACAGAGCGTTCAAGGCTGCCGGCATTAAAAGCCAGTTCATCGAAACGTTCAAACAATAAAGGGTCTGCGACTAGTTTCAGATCTGGATGGAAACTAAAAGGTGGAATAGCGCCAAACACACATTGAGTCAGTTCAAAAACTTCTTTAGGGCTTGCCAGTGAGGCGCGGTTGCCACCGATCTGTTTTGCCAGTGAAGAGAGGTCTGCTTGTTGATCCGCAGGTAGTACAGCGAGTACATATTGACGGAATCTTTCCCCTTTAACATGGCAAACTAACCCTTTTGCCCCTTGTCCAAGTTGCGTACCTCGGATTTTTGCAACTTCTTCGGAACGTCCGGCGGTTGGATGTTCCATCACCCGATAGCTGGCATGATGGTTATCGAGTAATGCAGTCAGGCGGTTAAATATTTCGTTAGAGGACAAAATAAACTCCTAAGTAATAATCTTGTGAATTGATATATTAATCTTATCGATTATTGTATTTATTATATTGCTAATTACATATATTACCAAGAGGGAAAATTATCAAATACTATTTTGATAAACATCATCTAACTCTACCGATGTATATGTTTATATTTTTTGAATTATATGGTTTAAATAGAACTATTATTTATGTTTGTTGCAAGAGTAATGATCTGTAATTCCATTAGGTGATTTTTAAATTTTAATTTTTATATATTTTCACTCTAAAACTATTTTAATATTAAGGAATTATCAATGATGACTACGACTTTTTTTATGGCCTCAGTAAATATGTTTGGTGCGGGTTGTTTGGTTGAAGCGATAAATGCGATGAAAGGTGATGGTTATAAGCGAGCATTGATTGTGACGGATCGTGTTTTAAGTAAAATTGGAGTGGCGGCAAAAGTTCAAGCTCTATTATCTGATGTTGATATTGAGAGTGAAATCTATGATGGAACCAATCCGAATCCGACGACACTTAACGTTGAGGAAGGTTTGGGTATGCTGCGTCAGCATAATAGCGATTGCGTTATTTCTTTAGGTGGTGGGTCGTCACATGATTGTGCAAAGGCGATTGTGTTGGTCGCGGCTAATGGAGGAGATATCCGGGATTATGTAGGTATTGGTCGTTCATCTAAACCGCATTTGCCATTAATCTCAGTTAATACTACTGCGGGTACTGCGTCAGAAATGTCACGTTTCTGTGTCATTACCGATACTGAAAGCCATATTAAAATGGCGATTGCTGACAAGAAAATAACACCTGTCTTGTCTGTGAACGATCCAGAATTGATAGTAGGAATGCCGAAAGGGTTAACTGCCGCAACTGGAATGGATGCAATGACTCATGCGGTTGAAGCTTATGTTTCTACTGAGGCTAACCCAATAACGGATGCTTGTGCATTGAAAGCAATCTCAATGATTAGCCACTCTTTACGCCAGGCAGTTGCAGATGGGAGCAATATAGAAGCACGTGAAAACATGGCTTATGCACAATTCTTGGCGGGTATGGCGTTTAATAGTGCATTACTGGGGTATGTTCACGCTATGTCTCACCAATTGGGTGGTACTTATAATTTACCACATGGTATATGTAATGCTGTTTTATTACCGCACGTTCAAGAATTCAATGCTAAAGCGGTTGCGGGTCGCTTGAAAGATATTGCCGCTGCGATGGGGGTAGATGTAAGCGCTATGAATGATCAGCAAGGGGCTGCGGCATGTATTGCTGAAATTCGTAAGTTATTAAAAGATATTGGTATTCCGTCGGGTTTAGCGGAATTGAATGTCAAACCAGAAGATTTACCAATGTTGGCAACTAATGCTTTGAAAGATATATGTTGTTTGACTAATCCCACTCAAGCTACCCATGAAGAAATTGTTGCAATCTTTAAAGCTGCTATGTGATTTTGGCATCCTTTTTCAGATAGGGGAGCAGTGCCTAAAAGGCGACGTGGACGTCTACGTCGCCTGACAGTCGTTTTTCGTGTGACTGTTTTTGCCCTTTTCATCTACCGGAAAAGGGCTGTAGATTGTGGTTACAGAGGGAAGCGATATATAGAATTGTATGTATTCGCTGTACCTATTTCGCAGGGCATGATTAATAAAATAACCTAACAAAATAGGCTGTTAATTATTCTTTGTTCACGTTAATGATGCGATCTTGTTTAGGATAAGCAATAGGAGATTTTTCAGCGAAATATTTCATTACTGCATCAACGTCAGGCACGCTATATACAGGATCAATACCTTCGTTAAACACAGAAAAGTTACTTCCCCCTGTTGCTAAAAATTCGTTAGCAACCACACGGTATTTTCGATTGAATTCAACAGGTTCACCATTGATTTTTATTGAGCTGGCAATAACACGATCGCCTATTGGTTTGGTGCTATCCCACTGATATTCAAAACCATTAGAAACCGCTAAAACTTGCGAACGTGAACGATCCCATTGTTGTTCCAGCAGACGTTTAATTTGTTCGCCGGTTAGTGTCTTAGTTAATAATATATTAGAGAATGGCTGAACAGCGTAGATAGCATTGTAAGTTACCTCACCGCTAGTCATGTCAGCACGAATACCGCCGCTGTTCATAAATGCAATTTGGGCGCCGCCACTCTCTTTAGATGCAGCAGTATACAAATGTGCATCTGCAATCACTTTACCCAGTGAAGATTCACCAGCGCGATTAGTTTGCCTATTCAGGTCGCTATCCAACTTACCAATGACCCGGTTTGCCAATGGAGCGGCTATTTTTTCATATGCATCCAATATTTTAGTTACTTCTGGATCTTTTTCATATTTACGGTTATCAACCCAAATATTTTTTGCTTTAAAATCCACAATATCCTTAGTGTATTTGTCTAGTTTTAGATCCAAATTGGTTATTAACGCGCCGTTAGCTTGTGCGGAAGTGACTGGCTTACCATTAACCACACAGTTGTATGCTTGATGCGTGTGACCAGTAATGACGAAATCTATTTCTTTATCCAGTTGGTTAACAATGTCTAGAACCTTACCGGTTAGATCATTACAGGTATTCACATTAATACGCCTTCCATCACGTTTCTGTTCAGCGCCTTCATGAATCAGAACGCCTATTGCTTTAACACCTTGTTTCTGTAGTTCAGGCACTAAAGCATTAATGGTTTTAACTTCGTTAGCAAAGCTCAAACCTTCGGTTCCACTTGGTGTCACGATCTTTGGGGTACCTTCCAGAGTCAGGCCAATGAAAGCTATCGGAATACCTTCAAATTTTTTAATGACATATGCAGGAAGTAGTGTCTTACCCGTTTGATTAACGGTGACGTTTGCTGCCAGATACTGGAATTTCGCCCCCGTAAATGGCTTTGGCCCCTGACAGCCAGTCACAGGATGACAGCCACCATTCTGTTTACGCAGCAGTTCATCTTTACCTTTATCAAACTCATGATTGCCAACAGCGGTTGCTTCCAAGCCTATTTTGGATAGCGTTTCAATCGTTGGCTCATCATGGAACATTGAAGAGAGTAATGGGCTTGCGCCGATCATATCACCAGCACCAACGACAATATTGTTAGGTCTCTCTTTCTTTAGTTCCTTGATTAGCGTGGACATATGTTCAATACCACCTGGTTTGTTGGGATTTGGTGCTTTCAGCGCACCATGAAAGTCATTCATAGCCAGGACACGAACATCAATAATATCTGCTTTATCATGACCAGGTTTAATGACGCATCCGGTCAATAGGGCACTGCCAATCGCCAAAAAAATTAATTTATACTTATTATTCATTTTATTTATCTCTTGATATTGAGTTCACATTTTAGCCAGTCAATCACATCTAATTCTTTGCTGTAACAAATGTAAAGCTTATCACGATTGATCTGAATGATATGGCGCTTCAACGAACGAGCGCGGATTATTTACTTGGAAATGGCAAAACGTTTATCTAAACCAACAGTGTAAGCCTGTTTTTTATAATTAAAGGTATTTGTATTTTCATCATGCAGGTAGTAATTTGTATATATACCACTTTTGATGCTATCCCAGTGCCATTTTATACTAATATCGTACAAATATGTTTTCCAAATAAGATTAGTTTTTCTTGGAGGGGAGTTTTGATATTGGAGCAAGAATTTAGTTCAATTTTTTATTCAGAGCTAAAATTAAGTAACTAAAATTTAATTTAAAAAATATACTCTATGTTATTATGATTTCCACCAATAAAAAATTTCTACGTGAAAAATAATCAAGAAATGAAATAGATTATTATAGATTGAAATAAAGCTAATTTTTTGATGCATACTATGGTTGCGATATCCGCTTTTGGTGATGGGAGAATATCGCTAGAAGAAAGATGTGCTTTACGATCTTGGTAGCACTTTAGTATCACGACGCAGGTTAAATCCTATTACACGACATGAAGAAGGATTATGAAACTTATTAGATAAGACGGCAAAGAAAGATCCCTAACACCATACGATGTTAGAGTTTATACAACTCATTCTGTCAGAATTCTGCTGCACTCGATTGCTTGAGTTATAAAGCAAATAGCTGAGCCGATTTTGGGAGGTATCCATTTCATTACCAGCCCCGAGACAAGCACTTCGAGGTCGATAAATCGAATATCATTCTGGAAGGTATAATGTCTATTAATTAGAGTGTACTACCTGGCCATCAGTTATATTGGGGTAATCAATACAACTGCCCTGGTATTGCTGCCTTTGTATAAACAGATTTACTTTTTATTAATGGAAAAAGAAAGTTTATACCCAATGGATTTCAAGATACATCGCGACGGCAAGGGAGCGAATCCCCGGGAGCATAGATAACGATGTGACTGGGGTGAATGAGTGCAGCCAACAAAGAGGCAACTTGAAAGATAACGGGTATATATGAATCACTTCCTGTTGTACTATAACCCGAATTCTGGATAAGAAATTGACATGAAGCCTGTTCCAGGAGCAATGTTTTGGTGCACGCCGAAACAGCTCCGGGGAGGAACAGGCTAT